>NZ_JABKCA010000033.1 GCF_013166655.1 Lentimicrobium sp. L6 | reverse complement strand
TTATATGGCTCCTAGGATCGTCTATAGTACCAAAAATACTTATTAGATTGTTTGTTGTTTTCATTCCTTATATCGTATTGAATATCAAAGCAATATAGTGATTTGTTCTATAGTATTATATATGATTTATTTTGTTAAAAAAGTGTGCGTCCGCCCTGTATATTTTTCTCTAATAGTAAGTTATAAGTATCCCCCTACAAGAACTCATAATACTTTGACAAATAGTTATTTCGATATTTAGTTTCTGTTATCAATCTAAGATATTCTCTTGTATGGCTGCAAGTGTTAATTTATTTAGGATTTCCCACAAACTTAAATAAATATTTTAAAAAGATAGTATTGGTTTAGAATATTTTTATCTTTGTTATCTAATCTAATCACAAAAAGTATTATTATGAAAAAAAGAAATCTACTATTATTCAGTTTATCATGTCTGATGTTTTTTGGACTTACAACTATGGTCAATGCACAATGTGATCTTGTAATAGACATGCAGGATAGCTATGGAGATGGCTGGAATGGTGCCTCAGTAAAAGTATATGAAGGCTCTACTTTACTCGGAACCGCCACAATTGCCAACGGTTTTTCTGGAAGTGCAACTATTTCTGCTCCAGATATGGCAGATATTAGTTTAGTATGGACTGCTGGTTCTTATCCTGAAGAGTGCTCCTTTACAGTGACTAATGGAATTGGTATAGATGTTTATGTATGTGAATTATTAGGTTCTCCAGCCCCTGGAGAGTTTTTTGTTTTCACCAATGTTTGTTCCTCAGTTGGTCTAGATGTCAACCTTATCGATTTTATCATTGCACCAAAAGTTGCTGCTGGAGATCTTGAAATCACTGGTATTGTTAGAAGTGAAAGAGATACACCTATTACTTCGTTTGATGTGGTATATTCACTTGATGGAGTAAGTAGCTCTGTTTATACCTTTGAGGATCTCGATATTAGCTTCAATACTACATTTGAATTTACTCATCCTGAACTTGCTCAAATAGAAGTTGGAGATCATACTATTGAACTTACTGTTGAAAATATCAATGGAGAAGGCGCTGATGATGATCCAAATAATAATACATTAAGTGCTCAAGTTTTATGTGTAAACGAAATATTCGCTAAAAATGTGGTTTATGAAGAAGGAACTGGAACTTGGTGTGGCTGGTGTCCTCGTGGTTTAGTTGGACTTAACACTATGGCCCACGATTATACCGATGGTTCTTGGATTGGAATTGGTGTTCATAATGGTGACCCAATGACTGTTACAGAATATGATAATGGAGTTGGACAATTTATTGGTGGCTATCCTAGTGGTGTTATGAATAGAGAAAATGTCTTTGATCCAGGATTATCATCTCTTGAACCTGCATATTTGGCTGCAAAACAAGAG
The DNA here is from genome assembly GCF_013166655.1 of Lentimicrobium sp. L6. Classification (NCBI taxonomy): domain Bacteria; kingdom Pseudomonadati; phylum Bacteroidota; class Bacteroidia; order Bacteroidales; family Lentimicrobiaceae; genus Lentimicrobium; species Lentimicrobium sp. L6. The sequence goes on along the minus strand of NZ_JABKCA010000033.1, from coordinate 52,446 downwards.
ATTCCTTTGGCAAAAATCCAAGTAACTGCTAAAACATGGGATGAAGGTAGTCGCGAAATTACAGTTGATGCAACATCAAACTTTGCAATGGATCTTACTGGTACTTCATATAATGTGTCTATGGTTATTGTTGAAAGTGGTATTACTGGAACAGGATCATCATGGAATCAAGCTAACTATTATTCTGGTGGAGGCAATGGTGATTTAATTGACTGGGATGGAACCAATTGGGCTGAACTTTCAAACCCTGTACCTGCTGCTGACATGGTTTATCAGCATGTTGGTAGAGTTTTAGTTGGTGGCTGGGATGGTATACCTAACATTATTCCTGCTGATGTAGTTTATGGAACTCCTTATACTCATGTGTTTACCTATACCCTTGATGATGAATTTGATCCTGCACAAGTTGATTTGGTAGTCATGCTAATTGATGCCACAACAGGTGTTATAGCTAATGCTGCTGAAGTAGCACTAGAAGGTGGTGAAATTTTATCTCCTGCTTTCTCAGCAGATGTAGTTAATGGTTTAGCACCATTAGAAGTAAACTTTACTGATGAAACTGTTGGTACTGTAGCTACGTGGTCTTGGGACTTTGATATGGATGGTACTGAAGACTCAAACGAGCAAAATCCAACATTTATCTTCGAAGGTGGAGATTTTGATGTATCATTAACAGTGACTAACGAGGCTGGAGAAGGCTTTACTACAGTAATGGAAAATTTTATTCATTCAAGTGGTGTTGGTGTAAATGAAATAGCTGAAAGTACATTTAAACTTTATCCAAATCCAGCTTCAGATGTTATTAATATTCAAAGTGTAAATGCTTTGACTAGTATTAAAATTTGGAGTATTAGTGGACAAATTGTTTATACAAACGAGGATAGTTCAAACCTACAAACTATAGATGTTTCTAGCTTTAAAAAGGGAGTATTCTTTATGGAATTAAGCACTGAAACTGAAACTCAAATTATTAAGATTGCCATTGATTAATCGTTATCTATATCCAGTATAAAACTAATTCTGGGGCTAAAATTTTATTAAACAAAAAAGGCGAAATGGAAATTTCGCCTTTTTTTATGTCTCAATGTCTTGACCCGAAACGCTTACCTAACAGTACGATAAGTTTCATGAGCAGGAGGATATACTCTTTCCCAAACCTCATCCACTGAACCTTCACCATTTACATGATAGGTTTTTACTGACTTCTTATAATAATTGAGCACAGGGAGTGTTTTTTTCTCATGCATTTCCAACCTCTTAACGATGGTCTGAGTACTTACATCATAAGGTTGACGGTGATCTGTTTTTCCTCTTTCATCGAGTCTTTTTACCAGCTCTAGAGTTGGGACTTCAATATCAATCACACTACTTACTTTACTACCCATTTTTCGAAGGAGGCCATCGAGGATATATGCTTGTACTAAAGTACGCGGAAATCCTTTAAAGATAAATCCTTTGGCGATTGGACTATCCTTAATCTTTTGCTCAATCAAACGAACTATAATTTCATCAGGGACTAGGGTTCCTTCTTTAATATGAGGCTCAATCTCTTTCTGAATGTCACTTTTCGTTTTGAGCTCTGCGGTGAGCATATCGCCAGTGGCAATATATACCAAACCAAATTCTGAAGCCAGTTTGCGAGCTTGCGTGGCTCGTCCAGCTCCAGGATATCCAAACAAAACGATATTCATCTGTGATTTAGAAAGTGCTAATTCTATTTTAGACTCAATTCTTGAGAAAACCTCCTCTATACTTCCCATGCCGTTTACTGGCGCATGAGTACCTTGTTCCTCATAAAAATTCAATACAGGTAAGGTTTTTTGTTTGTATTCTGCCAACCGCTGTTTGATGACTTCTTCAGTATCATCGGAACGTCCAGAAGTTTTTCCTCTTTCGAGCAAACGTTGGGTGACTTCTTCATTATCTACATCAAGGCTAATCAAGCTGGTTAGTGAAGTATGCATTTTCGATAATAGTCCATCTAAAATATATGCCTGAATATAAGTTCTTGGAAAACCATCGAAAAGGAAACCTTCATAGGAATCCTCCGATTTTAATTTCTCTTCAAGGATTTGAATAATCACCTCATCGGGGACTAATTGTCCGCTGGAAATAATCTTTTGAGCCTCTATCCCTAATTGGCTTTTTTTTGCAATCTCGGCACGCAAAATATCGCCTGTGGCAATATAACAGAGATTATATTTTTTCATAACGATGGCGGACTGCGTTCCTTTCCCAGCACCAGGAGGACCGAATAATGCAATATTAAGCATAGTATATGTTTTTGTGTAAAGATAAGGATTTATCTTTTTAACGGGTATGTTTTTGGACTACTTGAACTCTACAATAGAACTTAATTATCTCTACATTGAGGTAATTATTATTGCTTTTTTAATATTGTTCTATATCTATTGCATTTTAAAAACGACTCTGAACTTCATTTCATTATTTCTGTAAAATCTGAGTATTATAATAAAACAGTGAGCTAAAATACGGTTCATTCCGATCCATATCTAGGCATGCTTAATAATTTTTAGAATACTATTGTTTCTTGTTTTTTAGCAAAACAAATTCAATCAAACAAGGATTGTCCTAACACCGAGGGGTTCAGGATTTTCATGGTGTTATATTTTGCTTCAGAACGAGTGTTAATAACAGGATGTTAATTAAAACCCTTACTTCCCAGTTCCCAAGTATTTGCGAACAATCAATCGTGTGCCTTTATCATAGTTGATATAACTCCATACCCAATTGATAAAAACCACTAAACGACTGCGAAAATCAACCAAGAGCATGAGGTGGACAAACATCCAAACAAACCAACCAGCAAAACCTCCAAACTTTATAAAACTTAAGTCCACAACAGCTTTGTTTCTACCAATGGTGGCCATGGTTCCCTTATCTTGATATCTAAAGGCTAGCATCTTCTTTTTGTTGGCCTTTCTATTGAAGTTATTGGCTAATTGATTTCCTTGTTGCTCGGCCACTGAAGCCAACATGGCATGTCCTTTTGGGCTGGCTTCTGTTTGTACCGAAGCTACATCACCAATGGAGTAAATCTTTTCAAATCCTTTTACCGTATTGAACTCATCTACTATGATTCTATGGTCTTTGGTTTTCTTTAAATCAATACCAAGGGGAGACTGTCCTTTAATGCCTGCGGCCCAGATTAGGGTATTCGATTGAAAGTTTTTATTGCTGGTAAAAACAGTTTTTCCGTCATAATCTTTTACAAAAGTTTTAAGCCAAATATGAATATCGCGGCTCTTTAGATATTTCTCTGATTTTTCAGATGCATGAGAACTCATAGCTGCTAAAACCCTATCGTTGGCTTCCACAATATGAATTTGCATTCTACGAATATCTAAATCAGGATAATCGTTGGGAAGTACATGTGCTTTTAACTCTGCCAAAGCTCCTGCAAGCTCTATACCCGTTGGACCGGCACCCACAATTACGAAATTCATCAGACGCTCTCGTTCCTCTAGATCAGAAGTATTTAATGCGTTCTCAAAATTTTGAATAATCAGACTCCTCAAATCTAAAGCATCTATCAGGTTTTTCATGGACATGGAATACTTCTTGATATTATCCATTCCAAAGAAATTAGAAGTAGCTCCAGTGGCAATAACCAAATAATCATAGGATAAAGGGCCAATATTGGTTTCCACTGTTTTGTCTTTAGCATTTATTGATTTGGTTTCTGCCAATCTGAAATAAAAGTTTGGCTTTCCTTTAAAGATTTTCCGAATAGGGTAAACAATAGAATCGGGCTCCAGACCACTACTAGCTACCTGATACAATAGAGGTTGAAAGGTGTGGTAATTGTTTTTATCTAGTAAAACGACTTGGTATTTTTTACTGTCTATTTTTTTGGAAAATTTGAGCCCTGCAAAACCGCAGCCTATAACAACAATTCTAGGCAAATCTATATCTGGAATATTCATATTTCTCTAATCTTAATCATATTCGGCAAAATTAGAGCTAAATGATTCCTTATGAAATAGAGGCAGGCTTGTTAATTCTTAAACGCTTGTTAAATGGTTAACAAGTAAATCGAACAATGCCCACTTATGCATACTATTGTTTGGAATCCGTGTTCAAATATGATAATCCTTGGACAAAATAAAGCTATGATTTTGATCTGAAAACAACAGTAGTTAGCTCGCAATTTTATTATCCGGATGAATTAAATCAGTAATATCTTCTACCAACATAATGATGTATTTTTCATCTCTAAAGAGGAATAGTCGAGTAGAAAATTGAAGTTGTTTTTCCACTCTCTCATTATCAAAGGTGAGGAATGGTTTAGTGATTCTATCATTGTAGATTACTTCATCATTCACATAAGATTGCAATGCTGCAACTCGTAATTCGCAATTGCAACATTGAGTGGTTTCTCCACAGTCTTTTCCCTCCTCAATATGAAAGGCACAACCAATGGCTTCGCCGCATCTTTTATAGCGGAGATCCTCGTTTTTATTTCTGGAAAAAATGGTTTTTAGGGAGTCATTAAAGGCTTGTAATTCCATTTTATCGTTGAGCAGTAAAACACATGAATTGATATTATTAAGTATGATATTTAAAAATTCACTGGAGCCACTAAGGAATTGGAAAGTCTCGTTGGTTGATGCAATTTCTGATTTCATAATTAAAGGAATTAGGAATAATACTCACTGATTTAAGGGCACATAAAACACAAAACATCTTCAAAGATAAGGAAAACGACCTTGGTATTCCAGTTTTGCTTTGATTATATTATTCATTTATAGGATAATAGCAAATATTGCCAGGCTTAAATATTGCTGATATATAAATAATATCAAAATTAATTATCAGATTAGTTTTTCTCATTTTAACAGCTCCTTAGAATTAAAGTTCTAGATATAAGGTGCTGCATATCTTATCTTTACCTCCTAAAACCTATATTATGAAATATCAATTGGAAATGATTCTGGATTTACCCCGAGAAAAACTTGTTGAACTTTTTGATAATCCTGATAATATGAAGCATTGGCAAGAAGGCTTTGTGAGCATGGAGCATGTAAGTGGATTGGTAGGAGAAAAGGGAGCAAAGTCGCGGCTTAAATATAAAATGGGCATGCGCGAAGTGGAGATGATTGAAACCATTATTAAAAGAAATTTTCCTCATGAATTCTCTGCTACTTATGAAGCCAAAGGCGTTTGGAATGAAGTCAATAATTTCTTCTATGATAAGGAAAATGGACAAACCAAATGGATTACTTTAAACGATTTTCGATTTTCTGGTTTCATGAAAATAATTGCCTTTTTTATGCCAGGAGCTTTTAAAAAGCAATCGTTTAAATATATGGAGGATTTTAAGACCTTTGCAGAGACGAGTTCGAAAAGCTAAAACGGAAGAACCAAGTCAGAATCATATCTTAAAATCAAATCTATGAAAGTAAAACATATCATCATCCTTTTTCTTTTGGGATATATTCTAGAATTATTAGGTGGGTATTTCAAAATCATGCAGCTGATGGGAGCACAAGAGGTTTTCACTGTAGCCATATCGTTAAAAGTTGTAGCGGCGGTTTGGGGAATTTGGAAAATGTTCACGCTTAAAAACTCTACTGATATTTTCAATGCCTAATATCAAAGCCCAACGACCAGAAATAATTCAAGGTGAATTAGAAGTACTTGCCTTTAGTCGTCATGATGACTTGGAGGAGGCTATAGAAGTACTTTTGAGCGGTAAATATGTCTTAATTCTAGATTTTTATAGCACGGGTTTACTTTTGTTAAACGAGTTGAAAGCCTATCTGAGATGGGAAGAGAAACAAAAATTTCAGGAGGAGCGTTCCAAAAGAAGAAACTTCAGAGAATTATCACACCGTATTATTTTAGAGGTCTCGCATCAGCGTTTACGAGTAAAGAAAGCCCCTAAAATAGGTTGGTTGAAAATTCTCTATCCAGAGCAAAAGGAATTCGCATTGAGTTTCCCAGATATACAAGGTTTAAATAGTGCTTGGCAATGGTATGAGAAAGGAATTCAAATCCCGACCCTTCCCCATAAAATACATCCTTGGTATGGCTCCTATTTCCCTACTCGCTTTGAGCATATCATTCTTTTTGATGAGTATTTAAAAGCCAATCAAATGCAGAAAGAAAATGCTTTTGATTTAGGAGTAGGTTCTGGAGTTTTAAGTTTCCAATTGCAGAATCATGGCTTTAAGAATATACAATCTAGCGATCAAAACCCCAATGCCATTATTGGAATGGTGGAAGAGCTCAAAAGACTAAATATCTCCAATATTGAGTTGCTTTATGGCGATCTTTTTGTGGAAAGTGCAGTACAACAAGATTTGATCGTATTTAATCCTCCATGGTTACCGACTAAGGGGAATATAGAAAATCTAGATACGGCTATCTATTATCATGAAGAGCTATTCCCCAGATTCTTTGAGCAAGCCTTTGATAGATTGAAGCCCGATGGACAACTTGTTTTACTCTTTTCTAACCTTCTTAAACTCACCCATCCCAATGAGAAACATCCCATAGAAGAAGAACTTGAAAATGGAAGAAGGTATATTAAGCATGCCCTCCTCAAAAAACCAGTAGCACAAGCCTCAAAAAAAACCAAGAGAAATTTGAAAAGGCGTGAGCAGGAAATTGTGGAGTTATGGTGTTTAAAGAGAAGTACTTAAAGTATATTAAAGTACTTAGACTTGTGGTTTCGGGGTTTTCTTAGAGAAGCATTCTTCGATAGGACTTGGCATAGGGGTGAGAGCCTTCGATCACTGAGCGGAGTCGAAGTGAAAGGATCGCAACCCTGACATTGAAGCTCGAATGTTCTAATTTACTCTATGCCCTTGGCGCACTTAGGGGTTTTTCTTTGCATTTTCTCTGCGTGGGACAATGGAAGCAGCTATCTCTTTATATTCAGCATCCAGTTCATGAAACTAAGGATCTCTCTGGACCGCTTTTTGAAACAAATTAAAAAGAAGAAAAGTTCACGCAAAGTAAGCGCAAAGTTTTTTCGCAAAGCCCGAAAAGGAGCTAGAAAAGAGTTTCTATAAATAAAATGGATAGAAATAAATCTTAAAATTAAACCAATAACCAAACCACATAAGCAAAATAAAGCACCAAGAATATACTTCCTTCCACTCTATCTACTTTACGCCCTTTACCAGTAAAAACAAAGATAAATAGTAGAAGGGTAGATATAAAAGCAATCATTAAATCGAAATTAATACTTGGGTTAAACTCGATAGGACTTATAGTGGCACTAACCCCCAAAACCAGAAATACATTAAAGATATTTGAACCGACTATATTACCAATGGCCATATCTGCATTTCCTTTGAAACTAGCTACTATTGAAGTTGCGAGCTCAGGCAAACTCGTACCCAAAGCCACTACTAAAATACCTATCACCACCTGACTTAAGCCCCATTCTGTGGCTAATTTTGTAGCGCTATTGACAATAAATTCCCCTCCAAAATATAAGCCTACCATTCCAATAATGATAAATAAGGCTGATTTCAATTTGGACATTTCTTTCACATCATGACCCTCCTCATGATTATCGTGGGAAGAGGTGGTAACTACGAAAGTATAATAGATAAATATGAGGAAGAAAGCCAGGAATATCAATCCATCGGAGCGATGAAGCACAGAAAAATCAGTTCCATTAATTAAACCATCGTTGGCCACCACAAAAAGAAGTGCCATGGCTAAAAGACTAAAAGGAAGCTCGTAGCGCACCGTGAAGTTTTGAATTTTCATGGGTTTCACAACAGCAGCTAATCCTATAACCAATAATACATTGATGATATTACTACCCACCACATTCCCTACAGCCAAATCGCTTTGTCCATTATAACTGGCAAAAACATTAATCATTAATTCTGGAAACGAAGTACCAAAGGCCACTACGGTAAGTCCAATGATTAAATTGGGAATTTTCAACATTTTGGCAAAGGAAGAGGCGCCTTGCACCATAAGGTGGGCGCCATAGATTAAAATCACCATGCCAAGTATTAGTAAAAGATATTCCATGTATTAGGTTTTATGAGCTGCAAATATCGAAAAATCTTTTTAGTAGGCTTAAGTTTTATTGATAGAGATTGCCTCTCTTGCCTAAGGCAAGGTCACAATAACTTAAAACAAATACCCAAGCTTTACAGTAAAAGTTTGATTATTCATTAATTTATTAATTCCTCTTTGGTAATCTGTATTGGTATACTCGAGTTTAATAACATAAGTCTTATCGAAAGAGGCTCCAATACCTCCTCCCCATTCCCATTTTGTTGTATTTAGATTTGTTATAGGGAAGGTCCCCGATAGCTCTTCACTATTAGAATTTATCTCAATCTCATTGCTTAAAATAAAACTATAAGCTGTATGAATATATACAAAAGGGCTCAGTTTAGTTTTTGTTAAATTATATTGTAGGTTCAATGGAATGTCCAAATGATGAAATTTGAAATGGTCATCTTCATAATGATAGTTATTAGAATGTATACTGAATATATTCATATCAATATATGAATACCCAATGCCTAAATCAATTGATAAGTCTTTTAAAACTTGGAATTTGCCATAGCCTTTAATATTTAATCCTACACCAGACTTATACTCACTATTTTCATATCTTGCAGCATAAAATGAACCAAATTCTGGAATGGCATGTAATAAAGTTCCTATTTCAATTCCAAACCCAAGTTTTGATTTTCTAAGATTACTCTTATAGTTTGTACTTGGTTCAATGCAATTGTTATATGTATCAACCAGTTTAATCATGGACTGTTTATTCCATTTGGTATTAGGAATCTTGCTTTTAATTTTTTCGCAATCCTGCATCACTAGATTAAGAATTCCCAGATATTTTTTATCCTCATATAGATATTCTTTTTGTTCAAATGTATATTCATCTCCTGGGTTTCTATCATCTCTTACAACTATTTTATCTTCTTCTTTTGCCAATCTATAATATCTTGAATCTACTTGTTTTAAGAGATAGTAGACGGTTTTATTCATTAAATAGTAGGCATATAGATTTATAGGGCCTTCGTTCAGAAGCTCCATAAACAGGGTGTCCGAATTCAAACTATCTGTATATGAAACAAAAGTTCGATTCTCATCATAAAAAAAACCAAGACAATCTGTAGGCTTAATGATTTGATACTCCTTTTCTGATTCTGGATTTTTGAAGGAAAAGGATTGAGCCAATCGATAGTTGTCTTCTATTTTAATATAGCCTTTTATGGTATCTTTTTCTAGATTGAGATAATAGGCAGCCACATCGGTATAACTTTGAGAGTAGACTGTATTTACAAATAAGACCAACATTAAGGTCATGCTCAAATATTGAAGGATTCGGAAAGATAGTTTGAAATACATAGTGATAAAAGTATTAGCGTATATTATTTTAGAGCAAATATATTAATGATTTCTAGATTTAGAAATATTTATTATTAAAACCAACAAAGCATTGGCCTGCTCAGCCGGAAATGTTTTCCGGCGTTTTTAAATCTTATCGCTCAACCAAGTAAAAGAGACCATCCTTTGCTCTATGCAAACCAGTAATCAATAAAAATATGGCTGAAAAACCACCTTTCGAACTTCCACACTCCCATCACCATTCACTATTTCAAATAAATAAACCCTAGGACTTAAAGATTGCATATCAACTTGAAAGACTTGTTGAGAAACCATAGTTCAGCCTGAAATGCTTTCCTGCGTTTATCTATATTTCAGTCACCCCAAATACCCCTGCACAGCCGGAAATGTTTTCCGGCGTTTTTAAATCTTATCGCTCAACCAAGTAAAAGATACCGCCCTTTGCTCTATGCAAACCAGTAATCATCAAAACTAAGGCTGAAAAACCACCTTTCGTACTTCCTTGCTCCCGTCACCATTCACGATTTCAAACAAATAAATCCCAGGGCTTAAGGATTGCATATCTACTGGGAATAATTGCTGAGAACTGGAAAAGCTTCTCAATAATTGACCATTGATATTTCGAATATTGATATCGAAGGTTGAATGTTTTTGATTAGAAATACTAATGAGGTTTTGAGTAGGATTAGGCCAAATTTGAATCTGAGAATCTTTTACAAAAGACTCCTCCATTCCCACTCCATAGGCGGTATAAACGGGAAGAATAATTTGTGTTGGCGTATATGGACCACAGAAGATAGACTGCTCAGCACTACGGGCACTCATCTCTACTCCATTAAACTCGTAGGTCTTTTCTTCCAAAACATCACGACGGAAAAACTCACCTTCCTCTATCGGTAAATTGGGATTGGATTGATAGCGTGGATAATTGGAGGAGCTGATTAGTATCTTCATTTGATGATCGTGACCAAAGGTATAGGCTATGGGCATCATCTTAAAATCTAACTCGTAAAGCTGTCCCGATTCTAGATTAGAATAAAGGGCTTGGTCATTTGGGTTTCCCTCGGCTAAAGAACGTGCGTATTCTCTGGCTCTCCCGTTTACGGCACCTTCGGAAACATAAAACTCTCTACCGTCCGGATAAACATCTACAATTCGAATAAAGAAATCGGTATCTGTAAGCCCTCCTCCTTCTACCATGGTACTGGCCCATAATTTCATTTTCGGATAACCAATAATACAGAGGCTATCTACGATTGGAGCTGTTGAGAACTGAATCACATCGGGTCTGTTTAATGTCAATGGTGCATAATCGGGCCAAGCTAAATTGATGGGTCCAGCATTGGTTTTATTTACAACAGGAGTTCTTAAAGTTAAATTGCCTCCACCTATAGTATGAACTGGGTTGTCAGGATTATGGATATAATTTGTTGGTCCAGCAGCATCCAAAGGATAAGCTGTATCTATGCTCTGTTCCGTATCATGAAAATAATAGGAGATTTCTTCCACTCCATATTCTAAAGGAAAGGTATCACTTTCATACCAATAATTTCCAATGTTTTCGTTGGCGTTTATTCCATCGTTTATAGGACCAGGAACATAAAATCTTACATTTTTAACCGATGGAAAGTCAACTACAGGCGTAGCAGGATCACCAACCGGATTGCTACTAGGTGTTTGTATACTCGAATCGGCGGGAATATCTATAGCAAAAGTAATGGTGGTATCTGGAGTTTGAAGTTGTACTGGCATGGCTGCTAATCCTTCATGCCCTGTTACGAAGTTCACGAAGCTTGGGAATCTAATTTTATAATCCGCTGCTGGAACCCTGATCAGATAAGGACCAAAAGTTTGCCAATCTTCACTCTCTGGTATCACAATTTTGGGCTCACCTAAATAATTATCTTCTTGATAGTTCATTAAATGACGTAACCAAGAAAGCACTTCGCTTTCCACTATTTTATCCACCCTAATATTATCGGTATTATCAGAAATATCGCCATAGAGGATGTTAATATCGAACACGCTTTCTGGGTATCGCAAATCGCCTACGGAATCCATTCCAATAGTTCCATGAGTCCACGGGCCAATAACGAGTTTTTGGAGTTCTTGAGTCTCCTCAGATGTTTCTGCCATGATTTGTTGATAGGTATCTATTTGCCCATCCACAAAAATATCCCACCAACCACTTAAATGATAAGCCGGAACTTCCATATTTTTATATCTGTTTATATTACCATTAAGATCCGATTCTCCTATTTCATTGATTGGCGCATAAGAACCATCCAAATCGCAACGTTGAGTATAATTGGGATACATGGCAGTATAGCCATTTTCATCAGGAATAGTGGAGAACTGATCAATACATAAATCAATGATCTCATCGGGGCTTAGGTTTCCAAAATCGAAAGTAGAATGCACATCGTTTTGCATATCATCGTCAGCTGGATTGACTACGGCCACATCTTCCATTTGCCCTTGTAACCAATTTACTATTAATGCTTGTCGGAATACTCCATTATGCTGAACCACACCGTTAAAATATTCCAAAGTAGAAACGATGGGAACCAAGGCTTTTAAATCGTTGCCCTCCTCCGGTTTTTGATAGGCAGCAGCAGCTTGATATTGAGAATTACCCATGGCCGAAGCGCCAAACATGGCCATATATCCATTATAGGCTTTGTCGGTAATATCGGTGATTCCATCGCCATTGAGATCATAATCCCAAAGTAGGCTGTCTTGTAGAAACATGATACTTTCTCTACCATCTTGGTGATAGATGGAATTATGAGGATCTGAAATTTCAGTAAAATCTATCACATGGCTTTGGTTGGGATGATAGGCATCTTTCTTCCAAGCATCTGAATACATAGGAAAGTATACCCCTTCAGATTGATAACGGCCCCGCATATCTTGTAAGGTATAGGCATAACCCAACATATTCATGACTATAGCTAAAGCATCATCTTCGCTTTTGCTATAAGGTGTCCTAGTAAAAACCATAGGTAATTGATAAGGATTGGGATTGATATCATTATTTACAGAATCGTAAATAATCAGCTGAACACCTTTTGGAATCACCTGAACAGGAAAGGTTAAGTTACCAAAAGGAAGATCTACCATTAAGCTGTCAGAAGTGATGGGTAAATACAAGTCAGTTCTCAGCTTCACTCCATCGGAAGTGGTGAAATCATAAGTATATGAAGTTGAAAAATCAGAGAATTCATCGAGTTGACCATTACCTTGTGCAAAAGAGAAGCTTGCAAAAGCAATAGCTAAAAAGAGGGAAATAATTCTATACATAGCATACGTTTTTAAAAGTAGCTTCAAATATAAGGAAAAACACTTAAGTAAATAGAACTGAAAAATCAGGAAAATGACCAGACTGGGGAGGAGTCAAAAGCCGCATCTTTGTGGGGTAAAGAATACGAAAGTTTTCATAACGTGATTTAGGGAAAAATAGTTTTGATACCCTCTTCAATTTTTTGGAGAGGGTTTTTTTATTATTGGTTGTTTGGTATTGGTGCTTAGCCTTTAACAATCTCCTTCCAGAGGAAAGTCATTCTGAGCTTGACACAAGAAAGTGCTGTAAGCTCTTACAATAATACCATCCGGAAAAACCATTATACATCAGTCATCCGGATTTGTGCATCCAACATCGATCATCAATCATCGCATCGGTCATCTGCTTAGCCGGAAAGCATTTCCGGCGATTATTGCTTTTATGATTATTTTCTCCATTGAATACAAACCTTCTCATTTAAAAGTCATATTTGAGAGCATTAGCGTCCTAATTATTATTAAAGATTCCTCGATACGCATCGGAATGACAGGTGTTTTGGCAATTCATAAGGAAGAAGGGCTTTGCTTTTTTCAATGCCAAAAGCAAAGCCCTTCTTCCTTCCTATCAAATTATAACACCCTGTCATTCTGAACGTAATGAAATGAAGTGAAGAATCTTTTTTAATACGGAACTTCTTTTGGACAGTGTTGATTTGAGAGTTAAAAATATGGTGTAATCACAATTTGAAAAGCTCTAAGGTTTGAGAAATAAAATCAAGAATTCAAGAAGAAAATCCCGCCACCATCTATCATGGGGCCTTGGTATAATTCTTCAATGGATAAGTCTTTAGATTCTAATAATTCTTTCAACGGAGCTCCTTCAGCATATTGGCTTAAGCTTCCAATGAAAAAGACTTTGTTTTCATAAATACCACAAGCACCTGGTAAAAACCCATGGTCTTGACCTTTTAAAACCACATCTTGGGGAGCAAAATAATGCACCTCTAATCCTTCTCCAATCAATGTCTTTTCAATACCTTTATCCGAAGTAATAAAGCTGCCATCGGGCAAAGCCAAAAGATTGCAACGTGTATAGGCCTGATTTACCGAGATAAATTTCTTTTTTGCGCTGTGGCGGAGGATGCAAGAAGTGGAAAGTTCTTGTTTATGAACTAAATATTCGGGAGTAGAAACAGCATTATAATAAGTAGTTTCGGGGAATTTACTTCCCAATTTTTCTTTTCCTTTAAGGAAGGTGATTCTATGGTGTTTCAAGGCATCAATCAAAGACTTGGGCGCATTTGGTGCAATAATGACAAGCTCTTCCATTTGAAACATAAAAATATCGGGATGTCCACTGATGGATGGATAGACGGTACCAAAGGATTCCAATTGAAAAACTTCTCCAAATTCTTTTAATTTTTCAATAGCAGTTTCGGGTATACGGGCATCAATAATAATCAACATAGAAAGCTCTTTTAATGAGTTTAACATCTGTTTTTATTTTCACTGAAGAAAAATGGTTGGATAATAATTGGGCATTTTCCGATTTATGACCAATAGCAAAGTTCAGCTGATCGTGAGGTACATAAATGATAATGGCCTTATCAGGTTTGAATTCTATTCGCTCAAACAAATGTTCTTTCCAAATTTCCGTCATCACCAACTCCTTAAAAGAGGCATGATAAGGCCCACCCATTAAGGAGTGGTTTGGATCTAGTTCTTCAGAAGGATGCAATCCTATACGAATCACATTTATATTAGCCTCCTCAAAAAGCAAGTATAAATCTTTTACCCATAAAATGGCTTCGGTCAATCGCATGGGTGTATATTTCCCCATTTCCATTAGGCTTTCAAGCTGAGTGCCTTTAATCACTAGGCATGGATAAATGCGAGTATTCTTAGCCCCCAATTCAATAATTCTTTTGGCAGTATGTAATGCCTTTTCACGAGTATCGCCAGGTAAACCAATCATCATTTGCAAGCCAAGCTCAAAACCAGCTTCAATAATCATTTTGCTGGCTCTTTCTACATCTTCTACAGTATGGCCTCTTCCACTTTTTGCCAATACTTCTTCATCTAATGATTGAGCACCAAGTTCAATGGTTTTTACTTTATACTTCTTGAGAAGTTTGAGGATGTCTTCATTAATATAATCGGGGCGAGTGCTTAACCGAATACCTTCTACTCTAGAACCATTAACATATTTTGCAGCGGCTTCCAAATATGCTTTTTGAAGATCAATTGGAATTCCGGTAAAACTACCTCCAAAGAAAGCGATCTCTACTCGACTTCGCTTAGCAGGGATGGTTTCTAAATAGGATTCAATTTTTTCTTGTACCGCTTCAATATCAGGAATATGTTGTTGACCACTAATTTTCCGTTGGTCACAAAATACACATTGATGGGGGCAAGCCATCTCTGGAATAAATATGGGTATATTATAGTGTTTGAGCATTTTGGTAAAACCTTAATTTCAATTTCGAAAATAAAGATAGTTAAATACACCGAGAACTCAAAGGAAATTTAATGTCAGTCGATCTTTAACAAGTCTTTTAACAGTTTTAATTTTATTGAAAGGATATTCTACTCAAATGAAAACATCCCCAGGTGTCAAATAAAATTTCACTATTAGTGCGAAAATTAAATAAGCACGTCATCAACTTACTACGTAATCATAAAACTACACAACCATCGCAACGACGTAACCATTGTAACCACGCATAGTTAACGAGTTTCTTCCAAAGTAAAACTTACACTCTTCATCTGCCCACCCAATGGAGGATTCATCTTTTGAATTTTCACCTTTGCCCATTCCATACTAGGATATTCAGAAAAAGTTTTTTTAATAATTCTTCTGCCCACGTGCTCTAGTAAATCTGAGCTGATAGACATTTCAGTTTTTATTAGCTGATAAACATCTAGATAACTTATAGTATCCTCTATATTATCACTAGCCTCTGCTCTACTGGTATCATTCACAAAGTAGAAATCAACAGTAAAATGCGTTCCAATTTCTTTTTCTTCTTTAAAGCATCCGTGGTAGGAGTAGAATTCCATTTCCTCTATGGCAATCATCGACATATTGTTCTAGTATAAAAAGTTATTATAAGGATATCTAACGGCATGAATTCGTTTTACTTCGGCATATAGCATTTCTCGAAGCTCGGGAATATTGGTTTTATCTTTTGCAGAAATAAACAAAGCGGGCATATTTTCCTTGCTCATCCAAGTCTCTTTCCAATAATTTAAATCGTAGTTCTTTTTGGAAACAGGTGTTAAATCATCTTCTTCTTTTTGCTCATAGGTATAGGCATCAATTTTATTAAAAAGCATGATAACAGGCTTATCACCGGCTCCAATTTCGCTTAATGTTTGATTGACCACTTTAATTTGGTCTTCAAATTCAGGGTGAGAAATATCTACCAAATGAATCAATAGGTCCGATTCTCTAACCTCGTCCAATGTAGATTTAAAACTTTCTACCAAACCGTGTGGGAGTTTTCTGATAAATCCAACCGTATCTGATAATAAAAAAGGAAGATTGTCAACCACCACTTTTCTTACTGTGGTATCAAGGGTGGCAAACAACTTGTTTTCGGCAAAAACTTCGGTCTTACTCAATAGGGTCATTAAAGTGCTTTTTCCAACGTTAGTGTAACCCACTAAAGCAGCTCTAACCAAGCTTCCTCTATTCTGCCTTTGGGTAGACATTTGCTTGTCTATCTCTTTTAATCTCGTTTTTAATAAGGAAATTCTATCGCGGATAATCCTTCTATCGGTTTCAATTTCTGTCTCACCGGGTCCTCTCATTCCGATCCCTCCTCTTTGTCGCTCCAAGTGAGTCCACATGCGAGTTAAACGAGGTAGTAAATATTGGTATTGAGCCAATTCTACCTGGACTTTAGCATGAGCCGTTTGAGCTCTCTGGGCAAAGATATCGAGGATTAAATTGGTTCTATCCATAATTTTAATCTCCAAAACCTTCTCTAAATTTCTGATTTGAGAGGCGCCCAATTCATCATCAAAAACAGCTAGATCGATATTCTCAGCTTTAATATAGGCAGCAATTTCGTTTAGCTTTCCTGAGCCCACAAATGTTTTCTGATCAGGACGAGATAGCTTTTGTACAAAGCGCTTTACTTCTAGGGCGCCAGCAGTAGTGACCAAAAAGGCCAGCTCATCAAGATATTCCTGACTTTTCTCTGCATTCTGATCTTGGGTGATTAAACCTATTAATATGGCTCTTTCTATTTTATCTTCTTTGGTATTATAATTGGACATATTCAAATTTTGGAGTGCAAAAATACGCAAAATGACCCAAAACTATATAAAATAATAAATCACCTTTAAATCAGCTCATAAGCACTTTTTGAATGTCAAAAATAATCCTAAATTTGCGCTTCAATTAAACCATTTAAATAATAAATTTAATATAATACAAATGCAAAAATCTATTGTTTTGTTGGCCGGTGGTGGTCCAGCCCCTGGTATCAACACCGTTATTGCTACGGTAGCCAAAGTGTTTTTAAAAGCAGGTTTTAAAGTACTTGGCTTAAATGGAGGGTTCAAAGCCCTTTTTGCTGAGGCCCCGAATATTACCGATTTCGATTTCTCTTTGGCTGATAGAATTCATAAAGAAGGAGGTTCGGCTATACAAATGAGTAGGTATAAGCCCAAAGACAATGAGTTTCGTGCTGATATATTTATCAAACATAATGTGAAACTTTTGGTAACTATTGGGGGGGATGATACTGCCTCTACTGCCAATAGAATTGCCAAATACCTTGCTGATAAAAACATTAGAATTCAAAACATACACGTTCCTAAAACCATTGATAACGATCTACCTTTACCAGAAGGTGTTCCAACATTTGGATATCATTCAGCAAAAAGCGAAGGGGTTAGAATTGCCACCACCATTTATGAAGATGCCAGAACCAGTGGAAATTGGTTTATTGTAAGTGCCATGGGTCGTGAGGCTGGTCACTTGGCATTTGGAATTGGGGCTGCCTGTCATTATCCTATGATTATTATTCCTGAGATGTTTAATAAAACAACCATCACTTTGGATAAGATTATTCGTTTAATTATTTCTTCTATTCTGAAACGTAAGCTTCTAGGTATCAACTATGGGGTGGTTATAGTTAGCGAAGGGGTGTTCCATAGTATGGGTGATGAGGAGATTGAAAAATCTGGAATTAACTTCACCTATGACGAACATGGCCACCCAGAACTTGGGAACTTGAGTAAGGCACATATCTTCAATGTATTATTGCAGCAAGAACTAAAGAAAATTGAATTAAAAATTAAGAGCCGACCAGTAGAAATAGGTTACGAAATCAGATGTGTACAGCCTGTTGCTTTCGATTTGGTTTATTGTGCTAACCTAGGAATGGGTGTGAAGAAACTATTTGATTTGGGTATTACTGGAGCCATGGTCACCGCTGATCATAAAGGCGATATTTATCCTCTATATTTGAAAGATGTGGAAGATGAAGAAGGCAAAATCAGACCTAGACTTGTAAACATCTACTCTGAAAAATTTAAAATGGTTTATGAGGATAATCAACAATACTTGGTAGAAGATGATTATGACACAGCACACTACTATTTAGAGAAGCCAGAGAATTACGATTTCTTTAAAATATTGAACTGGGAAGAAGACGAAATTTAGTCTAAACCAGAAACATAATAAAGCTTGTCCAATGATACTTTTGGGGCAGGCTTTTTTTTATTGAGGTGTTGAATTTTTTACTTACCATATTGTTTTGATAACCATTTGGTTAATCATCGATTAGTGGGATTCAAAACGATTAAATTGATTTGGATTAGTCTTTTTGCTCCCTTTAGGGTTTGGGGCAAACAAAAAGAACTAATTCACAAGATGTTATAATTAATACTTTAGATTTAATTTAAGTAATGCTGGCAAGAAAACTCCCGCATTTTGTAGTCTTTAGCAAAAAACGTCAAAGACGAGGATTGCGATGTGTGGAAAACCAAGGAGTTTACTTTCGTAAATGACTGTTTTCAACGCAAGAGTAACGAAGTATTTGGTGTTTTCTTGCAAAGACTAAGTAGTTATTTGAACACCTCAATTTTTTATCCAAACATCATTTGATAATAACGATCGATACCATCTTTTAATTCTGGAATAGATACATATTTACTTTTTCTAATGTATTCCTTTCGATCAAAAAAGACCAATAAGGTTGGCATCGAAAAGACTCCAAACTCAGCGGTCATATCTGGATGATGCTCCGAATTCACAAAGTATAATTGCATTTTGGGATAATCATTTGTCAATAATTCTTCCACTTTTGGTCTTAAACTCTTACAAGGTGCACAATTATTACTATAAAAATATACTAATAATGCTTCATCATTCGTAATAGCTTCTTGAAGTTGAGTTAATTGCTGTAATTCTTTGTCCATGGCAAATAATATTTTAAGGCGGCAAAACTAATAAAATTATTAATTTTGCAGCAAAGATACATCAATGATAGACCCAAAAAATATTCCCAGTAACGAAATGGCTAAAAGACCTGATGGTTTAACCCTTCTCTGTGTCTTAAGTTTTATAGGCTCAGGATTGGCTTTCCTCTCCAATTTTATGGTGTTTTTCATATTCCCTAGTATTCCAGAAATAATGGAAAGTGATGAATTTATTCAGATGCCAAATTTGGAACCAGAACTATTATTAGAATTCCTCACTTCAGCCGGTCGAAGTTATTTTCTTATAGCAGCTTTCCTCTATTTAGTATCCATCATAGGGGTTTATTTCATGTGGAAATTGAGAAAAACAGGGATTCACTTTTATGCTATGGCTCAAATAGCTCTATTAATTATTCCTTTGATTTTTATCAGCACTGAGTTGTCTGCTTTGCCAAGTTTACTTTTTACAGTCTTATTTATTTTATTATACTCACGATTTCTAAAAATCATGTATTGATGAGTCCAAAAACAAAGCTTCCATTCTTGTTGAGCATTCTTCTTTATAGTCTTTTGGTTTTATCTACAGTAATATTCATTGTCTTTATATCTTTGGCCTTGCATCAAGATCAGTTCGAATATTTGCTTAAAGCCTATAGCTCCAAAAGTTTTGAATTAAGCTTATTGTCACAATTATACACCCCTCTCTTATTTATAGTGATTTATATAGCTTCTCTTGTCATGATGATTTTAGCTAAAACATATGCCTACTATATTTTCTATGGCTTAAACATATTTTTACTTCTTGTTTTACTTGTAAATCCACCCATTCATTTCCTAAATATGGGCCTCATTATCTTGATCTGTCTATTTATATTTTGGCAATTTTCTGCCTTTAAAAAGGCAAAAATGCAGCAAGAAATGCCAATAAATGAGGATTAATTAGTTGATAAATGCCTTTTTTTTAGCAAAACATGCTCGGTTTTGAACGTTTTTTTTCAATTTAAAGTTCAAAAAGCAAGAAGAATATTTTGTTCTACTCTTCTGTGAGGTTAGTTTTTGTCAATTTTAATTATTGACAATTGTTAATAAAGCCTAAAAAACCATGCCCTTTTTCCTAATGTCCTGAATAGGTTGTAAATAAGCTTGGATTTTTATTGGTGTACTTCTTGCGCCTATTTAGAAAGATTCCAACCAATATTGGGACATAAAAGCTTTTCAAACCACTATATTTTAAAATTCAAAAACGCTAAATGCAACATTGATAATAAATTAACAACAAGTTTTCGTTAAATATTCATTGTGAAATGGCAAATTCATTGTAAATTAGCAATCATAAATCATTTGTTTCTATGGGGGAAGCAATAAACAATAAATCAATTTTAAATCAATTCAATTATTAACTAATTTTTTGAAGTTATGAGAAAATTAACTCTATTACTCGCATTGATCGGCTTTTTAGGCGTTCAAGGAGTATTTGCGCAAACTTCTGTAACTGGTACTGTAACTGATGCAGACAATGGGGGAACTCTTCCCGGCGTATCTGTATTGGTGAAGGGAACCAGTATCGGAACGGTTACCGATATGGATGGTAAGTATAGCTTACAAGTTCCTGAGGATGCTGCAGCTCTTCAGTATTCGTTCGTTGGAATGGAACCACAAGAGATTGCTTACACTGGTCAGACTACAATAGATGTAGCCATGCAAGCCAGTGCTTTAAAACTAGATGAGGTGGTTGTTACTGCCTTAGGTGTTTCCCGTGAGAAAAAATCTCTGGGATACGCTACTCAAGAAGTAACTGGTGATGATTTGAACAAAGTATCTAAGGATAACTTTATCAATTCTATTTCTGGTAAAGTAGCGGGTGTTCAAATTAAGAATAACACCAATATGGGTGGTTCTTCGAATATTATTATTCGTGGTAACTCCTCTTTAACACAAAATAACCAAGCTTTATTTGTCATTGATGGTGTTCCTGTTGACAACTCTAATACAAATAATGCCGGACAAACCACAGGTAGAAGTGGATTTGACTACGGTAGTGCTGCTTCTGATATCAACCCCGAAGATATTGAAAGTATGAACGTATTGAAAGGTGCTGCCGCATCTGCTCTTTATGGTTCTCGTGCTGCCAATGGTGTAATTATGATTACAACCAAAAAGGGTAGTAAAGCTCGTGAAGGTTCAAAAAGAATCGGTGTGAATATCCATTCTAACGTAACTGTAGGTTTTGTTGACAAATCAACTTTCCCTAAATACCAAACAAATTATGGAGCTGGTTATGGTCCTTATTATAGTGGTGGGGATTATCCAGGTTTAGAAGAAATTGATGTAGATGGTGATGGCGTTGACGAATTAGTAGTTCCTTTTACTGAGGATGCTTCTATGGGACAAAAATTTGATCCTAATCTAAACGTAGTACAGTGGGATTATTTCGATCCTAATTCTCCAAACTATAAAAAATTAACACCTTATGTTAATGCTGAAAATGGTGCTGAAAGTTTCTTTAACGACCAGTTAACATTAAAGAATAGTGTTGATGTAAACGGCGGAACAGATGTTTCTACTTTCCGTGTTGGATACACAAACATGCATCAAAAAGGTATTCTACCAAACTCTCAGTTAGATAAAAATACTTTTAATATTAGCGCTTCTTACGACGTTCTTAAGAATGTAAAAGTTTCTGCTGCTGCTAATTATTATAAGACAAATGGAAAAGGTCGTAACCATACTGGTTATAGCGAGAATATCCTCTCTTCTTTCCGTCAGTGGTATCAAGTAAATGTTGATATGAAAGAGCAATTGAGAGCTTATGAAGCACAAAACGAAAACGTAACTTGGAACAGAAGTGCATGGAATGATGGTTCTCCAATTTATTGGGACAATCCATACTTCCAAAGATATGAGTCTTATCAAACTGATGAGAGAAATCGTATCGTTGGTTATTTCCAAGCAGATTGGAAAATCAATGACTATTTTGCTTTAATGGGACGTGCTTCTGTTGATACTTATGACGAACTTCAAGAAGAAAGAAAAGCCATGGGTTCTATTTCTAATGAATTTGGTGTGGGTAGAGTTGACCAGACTTCTGGTTATTACAGAATGGATCGTAGATTCATGGAAGCTAATTATGATCTTAAATTAGATTTCCATAAAGATTTAGGTGAAGATTGGAACTTAAATGCATTTGCTGGTATTAATATCCGTCGTAATAATATTGGTGAAGCTATGGCTTCTACTAATGGTGGTTTATTAGTTCCTAATGTATATGCGCTTAGAAATGCTGCAGCAATTAGTGCTGACGAAAACGTATATAAAAAAGGAGTAAATGGTTATTATATCGCAGCATCTGTTGGATATAAAAACATGGTTTATTTAGATGCGACTTATCGTTATGATATCTCTTCTACTTTACCAAAAACTGATTGGGCTTATGGATATTATTCATTGTCTGGTAGCTGGTTGTTCTCTGAAATGGTGGAAGCTGATTGGATGCAATTAGGTAAAATTAGAGTAAACTACGCTCAAGTAGGTAACGATGCTCCTTATTTATCATTATATGATACTTATGACCAATTCCCAAGCTTTAGCGGTAATGCTGTGGTTTCTGTACCTAGTACTACAAATAACGCGAATTTAAAGCCTGAAACTACAAACTCTTTAGAGGCTGGTTTCGAAATGACCATGTTGAATAATCGTTTAGGAATTGATTTTGCTTATTATAAGACCAATACTAAAGACCAAATTATGCCAGTTGCTGTTTCTACAGCTACAGGATATTCTCGTAAGTATTTTAATGCTGGTGAGATTCAAAACTCTGGTGTTGAATTAGCACTTAGAGGTACAGCGATGAAAACTAATGATTTCCGTTGGGATATCAACTTAAACTTTGCTAAGAATAACTCTAAAGTGGTCTCTTTATTTGATAAAGATGGTCAGAAAGTGGATAACCTACAGTTAGGTGCTTTACAAGGTGGTGTGACTATTAACGCTAAAGTTGGTGAACCTTATGGTGTGATTCAAGGACAAGATTATGTATATGCTCCTGATGGACAAAAAGTAATTAATTCTAGTGGTTACTATCTTAAATCTCCAACCTCTGATAATATTTTGGGTGATGTTAATCCTGATTTCAATATGGGATTAAACAACTCATTCTCTTATAAGAATCTTTCTTTCAGTTTCTTAATCGACTGGCAGCAAGGTGGAAGTTTATTCTCTCTTGACCAGTATTATGGTAGAGCAACAGGTCTTTATGAAGAGACAGATTATACTAATGACTTAGGAAACCCTGTTCGTGATGCTGTAATTCAAAATGATGATGGTTCTTACGATGCAAGTTCTGGAGGTTTAGTATTAGACGGAGTTGTTGAGCAAGAAGATGGGTCTTATGTAACCAATACAACACGTGTTGAAGGTGGTAATTATAAAGTATTTGGTTATAGTAGAAACCCTAATGCTGCATTCATATATGATGCTACATATATCAAGCTAAGAGAAGCGGTAATTACTTATAATATGCCAAGAAAACTTATGGATAAGACTTTTATCCATGGTGCTTCATTTAGTTTAGTGGGTGGTAACCTTTGGATTATCTCTAAAGACCTTCCTCATGCAGATCCTGAAGCATCTCAAGGTGCTGGTAATATTCAAGGATGGCAAGCAGGTGTGATGCCTTCTTTAAGAACTATTGGATTTAGTGTTAAATTACAATTTTAAAACGGAGTATTATGAAAAGAATATATTTAATATTAATCGTTCTAGTCGCGATCTCTGTATCATGTACTAAGAACTTCGAAGACTGGCAGAAGGATGAGAAGCATCCTGCCGTGGTGCCAGGTGAAATGCTTTTCACCCACGCACAAAAAGCTCTAGCAGATCAAGTAGCTAGTAGTAATGTGAACCTAAATAATCATAAATTATATGCTCAGCATTGGACGGAAACAACTTATACCGATGAGGCGAATTATGATTTAATCAACAGAAATATCCCTGATAATGTATTTAGAGTTATTTATCGTGATATTTTAAAGGATTTGCAAGAAGCTAGATCAATTATATCTGGTGATGCAACCACAACTCCTGAAGCTCAGATTGCAAAAACAAATAGATTAATCATTATTGATGTATTAGAGGTGTATTCCTACCAAAGGTTAGTAGATATTTTTGGAAATGTACCTTATTCTGAAGCCTTAAATATTGATGCTACTTTAAATCCAGCATATGATGATGGAATGATGATTTATAAGGATCTTGTTGTGAGATTAGATAAAGTTATTAATACATTAGATGCTAATGGTGGAAGTTTTGGTTCTGCTGATATTTATTATGGTGGAGATGTTCAATCTTGGATTACATTTGCTCAATCCTTAAAATTCAGATTAGCTATTACTATTGCCGATGCAGATAATGCAACTGCACAAGCCTGGGGTGAAGCTGCTGCTGCACATACATTCTCTAGTAGTGCTCAAGATGCTAAGCTTGTTTATGAAGCTGCTCCTTTAGACAATACAAATCCTATTTATCAAGATTTGGTAGCTAGTGGGCGTAAGGATTTTATTCCTGCTAATACAATTGTTGATTTTATGAACGGATTAAATGACCCACGTCGTGCTGCTTATTTTGATTTAAACGAAGTAAACGAAGGTGAATATGTAGGTGGAATTTATGGTTCTTCTAATGCTTGGGGTAATTATTCTCACGTAGGTACTATGATTTTAGATGCTACTTTCCCAATCCAACTTCTTTCTTTTACTGAGATGGAATTCTATAAAGCAGAAGCTGCTGCTCGTGGATGGTCTGTTGGTGGAACTGCTCTTGAGCATTATGAGGCTGCTATTACTGCTTCTTTTGCTGAGTGGGGTATTGAAGGCGCTGCTGATTATATCGCTTCTGAAGGCGTAGCTTGGGATGGTACAACTGATTGGAAAAAAGCTATTGGTATGCAAGCCTATTTAGGTTATTACCAAAGAGGTTTCGAAGGTTGGACTACTTATAGAAGATTAGACTGGCCTACAATGAATGTACCTGAAGGTGCTATTACTACTGATGGTGGAGTTCCTAGACGTTTTACATTCCCTGTAAACGAACAAACATTGAATGCTGATAATTATTATAAAGCTGCAGATGCTGTTGGTGGTGACCTTATGGAAACTAAATTATTCTGGGATAAATTCTAATTTCAGTTATAATATTTAATACAAAGCCCTGCTCATTTGAGTGGGGCTTTTTTTATACCATATTTTTCTACAATTTTAGTATTTTTGCAAATTCAATTTTTATCGATAATACTAAGCTAATCATATATGTTAAGATCACACACCTGCGGGGAACTTAGAATAGAAAATGTTAACGAATCCATTACCTTAAGTGGTTGGGTACAGAAATCAAGAGACTTAGGCGGAATGACCTTCGTAGATATGAGAGATCGCTATGGGATTACTCAGGTGGTTTTCAATATGGAAGACAATGCTGCACTTTGTGAGCAAGCTCGTAAATTAGGTCGAGAATTTGTGATTAGCCTAAAAGGAAAAGTGGCAGAAAGAAGCAATAAAAATGCGAAAATGGCAACAGGTGATGTGGAAATCATTGCCGAAGAACTCGTTATACTCAATAAAGCTAAATTACCTCCATTTACTATAGAGGATGATACTGATGGTGGCGAAGAAATTAGAATGAAATACCGCTACTTAGATTTGCGAAGAGCTCCTCTCAGAAAAAATTTAGAGTTACGTCATAGATTATCTATAGCTACTCGTAACTACTTAGACAAGCAAAGTTTCTTTGAAATAGAAACTCCTTATCTTATTAAATCTACTCCAGAAGGTGCTAGAGATTTCGTAGTACCTAGTAGAATGAATCCTAATGAATTTTATGCCTTGCCACAATCTCCTCAAACCTTTAAGCAATTATTGATGGTAGCTGGTTACGACCGTTATTATCAAATTGTAAAATGTTTCCGCGATGAGGATTTAAGAGCCGACCGTCAGCCTGAATTTACACAGATTGACTGCGAAATGGCCTTTGTGGAGCAAGAAGATATTTTAAGCACTTTCGAAGGAATGGCTAAATACCTTTTTAAAGAAGTAAAAGGAGTAGAAATTAATGAGTTCCCAAGAATGGAGTATTCAGATGCCATGAAATACTATGGTTCTGATAAGCCCGATATTCGCTTCGATATGAAGTTTGTGGAGCTTAATGAAGTCACTCAAAACAAAGGATTCAAAGTTTTTGATGACTCAGAAATTGTTTTAGGAATCAATGCGAAAACTTGTGCAACTTATACCAGAAAGCAATTAGATAAATTGATAGACTTTGTAAAGAAGCCACAAATTGGTGCCAAAGGATTAGTTTATGTAAAATGTAATGAGGATGGTAGTTTTAAATCATCAGTTGATAAATTTTATAGTCAAGAAGACTTGAAAGCTTGGGCAGAAATGATGAATGCAGAAGCAGGAGATTTAGTTTTAGTCATGTCGGGTGATACTGAGAAAACTCAAAAAGCCATGAACGAGCTTCGCCTAGAAATGGGTGAAAGACTTGGTTTAAGAGACCCAAATGTATTTGCACCTCTATGGGTGATAGACTTTCCATTATTAGAGTGGGACGAGAAAACAGAGCGTTATCATGCCATGCACCATCCCTTCACTTCTCCTAAGGCAGAAGATCTTCATTTATTAGATAAAGAGCCAGGAAAAGTAAGAGCCAATGCCTACGATATGGTGATTAATGGTGTTGAAATTGGAGGAGGTTCTATCAGAATCCATGATCGTGATTTACAAAAACTCATGTTTAAACATTTAGGTTTTACAGACGAAGAAGCACAAGAACAATTTGGTTTTCTAATGGATGCTTTTGAGTTTGGCGCTCCTCCTCATGGTGGAATTGCTTTAGGTTTTGATAGACTTGCCGCTATGTTCGGAGGATCTGATTCTATTAGAGATTATATTGCCTTCCCTAAGAACAATACAGGCCGTGATGTGATGATCGATTCACCTTCAGAAGTTGCACAAGCTCAGTTGGACGAGTTATTCCTACAGACTGTGAAAAAAAATAAATCATAATAGATATCCGCGAATTACACCGGTTTACGCGAATTTAAAAAGCAAGGACAAAATTGTTTGCCCTTGCTTTTTTTATTTCCGTTAATCTTTTTCTCTTTCCTCTTCACATATTGCGTCATCGACTGAGCTCAACGAAGGAGAAATCTATTTATCGCAACCACGTAACCACCCCAACCATTTTACCCACGCAATCATCGTAACTACGTAACCATCGCAACCACTCAATTACTATCCCGAAATACTAATCTTCTCCAATTTTTCTTTATTTAAAATTTCAAAGTGGTTATGATCGCATATAATAATGCCCTCCTCAGAAAACTCCTTGAGAAGTCTAATAGTAGTTTCTTTAGTCATAGCTGATAAATCTGCTAAATCTTGACGGCTCAATAAAGTATCAAAGACATCGTTTTGATAAACAGCATTTGCTAAATACAATAAGGCATCTGCCATTTTTCCATGGGTATGTTTATGAGTGAGGCATTGCATTTTCTCAAATTGTTTAATCACTTTTTTATTCACATGTTGTAAAATAGCCATGGTATACTTTGTGTTGCCTTCCATGATTCTTTTTTGTTCCTCTACATTGATGAAACAAGCGGTGGTTTCTTCCATAGCTACAGCTGTTAAATGATGGCTATCGTCCACCAAAAAACCAGGGCCTAAGACCAGTTCTACAGGCTTTAAAATAGACAGTAGTATTCGTTTATCTGTGTATGGGTCTTCTAAATAGACTTTTACCATACCCTTGGTTAGGCAAATCATATGAGTTAAAGGCCCCCCAGTCTTAAATATGGTTTCCCCTGCTTTATAACGAACTTCTTTGCGGTGGTCATTCACATTATTAAGCTGATTATCAGTCATGTGACAGAACAGATTTAGCTTAAGATCGCAGCTTAAACAAGAGGCAATATTTTTCATATTGGGTTTAATTAATGTATATTTTTTAATAGAACAAAGAAATATTAGTATAGAATTCAGGTTTTGTATTGACAAATATCGTAAAAATAATGATCTAAATCAATATAAAAGTAATTATAAACATTTTCCACACGTTTAGTATCATGGTGTTAATAACTGTTAATAAATTCTTAATTCTTAATATTGTACTGGAGAAAAACAAAACTTATTAAAACATAATTATTATGAAAAAGAATTTTAGCTTTTATTTTATGTTAGCAATATTAGCTGGTATGACGCTAGTATTTTCTAACTGTACAAAAGAGGGGCCTGCTGGTCCTGCTGGTGCTAATGGTACCAATGGTATAAACGGTACTGATGGTACTGATGGTGTTGATGGAAATTCAACATGCTTGGAGTGTCATACTGCCGCCTATATGGATGCAATTAACACTTCATTTAATGAACATAAGCACGTTATTGGCACTTCTTGGGCAAGAGGAACGAGCGGGTCTTGTGGTATGTGTCACTCTCACGACGGATTTGTTGAATTTGTAAGATCAGGCACTATGATAGGAGCAGAAATTTCAACACCATTAACTTGTGCAACATGTCATGATAGTCACTCTAGCTTAGAAGATGGAATAAGTGCTCCAATGAGATCAGTTCCTGTTCCAACTTCTCTTATTACTGAAGGTGCCGTTTATGAGCACGGTGGAGGTAATTTATGTGCTACTTGTCACCAAGCAAGAAGAGGTCCTGCTTCTTATTATGGAACTGAAGATGGTACTTTTGCAAGAAAATTTACTGGTGATGATATCGCTACATACCAAGCTCACGGAGCTGTTGGTCCTAATGGTAGTATAGAACTTGTAGGTGATACTTTATTTGTAGTATTTGATGTACCTGTTGCAACTCATACTTATACAAATAGTACACATGCTGGTCCTCACCATGGTCCTCAAGCAAATATGTTTGCTGCTGATATGGGATCCGTAATCGGAACTCCTTTTGACAGAGACCATCATACTGATTGTGCATCTTGTCACTTAACTAACGCTGAAGTTGGTGGTGGTCATACATTTGTTCCTGATAATGCAATGTGTAATGCATGTCACAGTGAAGCTGGTTACGATATGGAAGCTGAGCAAGCAGAAATTGCAGCTAGATTACATGCTGTTGAAGTAGCTCTTGAAGCTGCCGGAGCTATTCACGTTGCTGATGATGGTGTACACCCAATGTACGCTTCTTTAGAAACAGCTAAATGGAATGCATTTTGGAATTATATGTGTCTTTATGAAGACAATAGTAATGGATTACATAATTTTAATTATGCGAAACAGCTTTTAACTCAGTGTGAATCAGCATTAGGTATTTAATCTATAAAGCATGAAATATTAAATCGGATATACCTATATTTGTGGTATATCCGATTTTTATATGGATAAAAACAAACTTTCACTAATAACACTAAAAATGAATAAATTTTTAAAATTCACTTTATTGGTAATTGGCTTGGTGGGATTCTTTTCCTCTTGCCAATACAAATTTAATGTGGAACCTATTATTCCACCGCCAGATCCTATGGATACCATCTATTTTTCCCAGGATGTAGCTCCTATATGGAATATTGACGACAAATGTACCTCTTGTCATAAAACAGGAAGCACTCCTCCAGATTTAACTACTGATAATGCTTATGCTGCTGTGGTTCCAGCTTTTGTAAATACTGATCAACCTGACGAAAGTTCTATCTATACTTTTACTCATCCTGATACTGAAACACATAGTTGGAAGAAGTATACAAGCTCAGAAGCGGCAATTATCCTTCAGTGGATAGAACAAGGCGCCATCAATAATTAGTATGAATTTTAAAATTTGAAAAAATGAAAAAGATAGTATTTATTATATTGGGGCTTTATTTAAGTGTAGGAATGGCTTTTGCTCAGGATACAGAAACTGAGAAACCAAAAGACCGTCCAATCCGTGCCCCTTTTGAAAGTGGGATTTTAATAGACAATCAAACTACTGTAGTTCCAAGTAAAAAGACTTTGGAAATGCATATTCAACACCGTTTTGGTTTGATTAAAAGCAGTGGAGCATCTGACCTTTGGGGCATTTATGCACCATCGGCAAATACTCGTATGGGATTAAATTATTCTATTACCGATGATATTATGCTTGGTTATGGTATCACTCGTAAGAATATGTATAATGATTTTCAAGCCAAGTGGACTTTCTTAAAACAAACTCGTAAAAACACCATTCCTGTTACGCTTACCGTATATGGAAACATGGCTATAAACGGGCAAAGTGATGACGTATTTGGTGACGATTATGCCTTTGCAGACAGAATGAGTTATTTTGGCCAGTTTATTGCTGGTAGAAAGTTTAACGAGTGGTTTTCATTGGAATTAAACGCGAGTTTTACGCATTTTAATTCTGTAAAATCAACAGAGGCAAACATTACAGGTTACGAACATGATGTGATTGGATTGGGTGGACATATGAGATTTAAATTCTCTCCGCAATCTTCTATTTTAATCATGTATACTACTCCTCTTAATATTCAAAGCATGCAGGAGAATACTACGGTAATGAATGCTTGGAAATCGAATTTTGGTATTGCTTATGAGGTAGCTACTAGCACTCACGCTTTCCAAATATTTATTTCTACAGCAGATGGAATTGTACCTCAAGATATTTATATGTATAACGAAGCTGATTTAACTGAAACGGAATTCCGTTTTGGATTTAACATCACTCGCTTATGGAATTTTTAAAAGAATCGATAACTAAAAAACTTAAAAAAATGAATTCAATAAAAAAATCAGTTTTCGCAATAGCTACAGTGGCTTTTGCTTTCTCATTGATGGCATTCGTACTACCTCAAGATCAGAAAAAAGGAGGTCCTTGGGAAACCCCTGCGGAATACCAAAGCATGACTAATCCTTATGCCGATGATGCTAGCCTAATAAAAGTAGGTAAAATGATGTATAGTAAGCATTGTAAATCTTGCCATGGTAATAATGGTTTAGGTGATGGCCCAAAGGCAGCTAAATTAGATACTTTTCCTGGCGATTTTTCAAGTGCTGAATTTCATGCCATGAGCGACGGTGAAATGTTTTACAAATCTATCATAGGTCGTGATGAAATGCCTAATTATGAAGGCAAAATTCCAGATGTAGAAGATCGTTGGGCAGTGATCAATTATATGCGAGCTACCTTTAAGAAATAATAGATGGTAGAGCTATCACATAAATATAGCTTGGCTTTTCTCCTGAGTTTTGCGTTTCTTTTCTCTAATGCAATTGTGGCGCAAGAAGAGATTAAGGATTATGAAAATGCAGGAGAAAACCATCATTGTTTAAAATGCCACGGGCAGTCCTTTTATACTTTTTATAACGATTGGACAGAATTAGATGTAAGAAAGATCATGCCACAAGAATTTTATGTGGATACGGTCATGTTTTATTCTGCCAGCCATTGGAATTTCAAATGTACCGATTGTCATACCGATGAGTACGGAACCTTTCCCCATGATGGCGGACTTCGTATGGAGTTTCTCAATACATGTATCGACTGTCATGGTGGAGACGAAGATTGGGAGCATTTTAAATTTGAAGAAATAGAAGCGGATTTTAATGCCAGTGTGCATAGTCCCGAAACACTTCCTAATTTTAGCTGTTGGAGTTGTCACGACCCACATAGTTATAAACTGGACTATCGCAATACAGAAGACCTTATTGCTACTATCAGCAAGAATAATGATGCTTGTATGAACTGCCATAATCAGGAAAGTCATATGCGTTTGCATACGGATGAGCCTTTTAAAGATTTGGCTACCAGTCACGATTTTTTACCCAATCAGAGAGCCCATTATAATAAGGTTCGTTGTATTGAGTGTCATGGTGATTTAAACGGTGAAGCATTGGTAGCACATAAAATACTTCCTGCTGAAGAGAGTGTAAAAAACTGTAAAGAGTGTCATTCCAAGAACTCCTTGTTAATGGCTAGTCTTTATAGGTATCAATCACAAGAAAACAGAAAGAAGTATGGTTTTTATAACGCCAGCCTCCTCAATGAATCTTATGTAATAGGAGCATCTAAGAATTATTTCTTGAATGTTTTTACTATCGTAATTTTTGCTTTGAGTATTTTGGCTATCCTTACGCATGCAATCCTTCTCAGAATCTCAAAAAAGAAAAATCATGGCAAATAGACTTTATTTATATCCCATTTGGTTAAGAATTTGGCATATGATAAATGCAATTCTATTTTTAGCCCTGATAGTCACAGGATTGAGTATGCAATATTCTCCTGTTGAAAACCCTCTTATCGAGTTTCAAACTGCAATAGCTGTGCACAATGTAGCCGGAATATTGATTGTTATTGCATACGTCTTTTTTATGGTGACTAATTTTTTCTCACCTAATAAAAAGTTCTATGTAATGAAGAAAAAAGGCTTAATGGACCGATTGATGAAACAAAGCCGGTATTATGCCTATGGCATGTTTAAAGGTGAATCTACTCCGTTTCCAGTAACAGAAGATGAAAAATTTAACCCCCTACAAAAGCTAAGCTATGTAGGTGTAATTTATATTCTTCTTCCTGTACTTATGATTACGGGTATCGCTTTATTATATCCAGAATTGATCATACATAAAATATGGGGATTAAACGGAACCATGCTTACTGCATTATTGCATATGATGATGGGTTTCTTTTTGACACTATTCTTACTTATTCACTTGTATTTCGCAAGTTTGAGCAAAAAGAAGTTTGCCAACTTTAAATCCATGATTACAGGATGGCATGAGCATTAGAATGCTTTAGAAATCAAAAAAAGGATGTCATCGCTTAGAGCGATGACATCCTTTTTTATTGAGAGCAAAATGCTTTTTCAGCCTTTAATTTTCTTGGCAATTATAGCGCTTAATTCACTAATAGCTACTCTTTCTTGTTGCATAGTATCTCTTTCACGAATAGTGACGGTATTGTCTTCGAGTGTTTGATGATCTACGGTGATACAATATGGAGTACCAATGGCATCTTGGCGACGGTAACGCTTACCAATAGCATCTTTCTCATCATACTGACACATAAAGTCCATTTTCAACTCGTCAATGATAGCCCTTGCTTTTTCGGGTAAACCATCTTTCTTCATTAATGGAAGAATAGCGGCTTTATAGGGAGCTAAAACAGGAGGAATATTCAAGACTGTTCTTTCGGAGCCATCCTCTAATTTTTCTTCATTATAAGAATGAGCCAATACGGTAAGGAACATTCTATCTAAACCAATAGAAGTCTCTACAACATAAGGCACATAGCTTTCGTTGATTTCAGGATCGAAATATCTTAACTTTTTACCACTATGCTCTTCGTGAGCATTTAAATCGAAATCGGTACGGCTATGAATACCTTCTAATTCTTTAAATCCAAATGGGAAACGAAATTCTATATCAGCAGCAGCATTGGCATAATGAGCTAGTTTCTCATGGTCGTGGAAACGATAATTTTCTTTTCCCATTCCCAATGACTCATGCCAAGCCATTCTCTTTTCTTTCCAATACTCATACCATTTAAGTTCTTCACCTGGACGTACAAAGAATTGCATTTCCATTTGTTCAAACTCACGCATACGGAAGATAAACTGACGAGCTACAATCTCATTTCTGAAGGCTTTTCCAATCTGGGCAATACCAAAAGGGATTTTCATGCGGCCTGTTTTCTGAACATTGAGGTAGTTTACAAAAATACCTTGTGCGGTTTCAGGACGGAGATAAATTTCGCTGGCACCATCAGCTGCAGCGCCAATATGAGTGGAGAACATCAAGTTAAACTGACGAACATCGGTCCAGTTCTTAGAGCCAGAGATGGGACAAGCAATTCCTAAATCTTCAATCACTTTCTTAACCTCGTCTAAATCGTCAGCTTCTAAAGCACCAAAGAAACGCTTTGTGATGCTGGCTATTTTCTCTTGATTGGCTAAAACTCTTGGATTGGTTTTTAAGAATTCTTCCTTATCGAATGCCTCGCCAAAACGCTTTTCAGCTTTTGTGACTTCTTTTTCTATCTTGCCTTCAATTTTCGCTAAATAATCTTCCACCAAAACATCTGCACGATATCGTTTATTGGAATCTTTATTGTCGATCATGGGATCGCTAAAAGCATCTACGTGACCAGAAGCTTTCCAAGTGGTAGGGTGCATAAAGATTGCAGAATCGATTCCCACAATGTTCTCATGCATTTGAACCATGGCTTTCCACCAATATTCTTTGATGTTTTTCTTTAGTTCGGCACCATTCTGTGCATAATCATAAACGGCTGCTAAACCATCATATATCTCACTGGATTGAAAGACAAAACCATACTCTTTGGCATGTGCTACAACCTTCTTAAATTTATCTTCGTTATTTTGCATTTTGCAAAAATAGTAGATTGATTGAATAGAGCCTAATTTTGAGAAGAAAAAACAATAAACAATAAATATTGCTGCTAGTGATCAATTTTATATATTTGCACTACGTAAATACTTGAAACTATGACAACACATATTTTATTATACGGAATGCCCAGCGTTTGGTCACTAGCTTTGATAGCTGTAGTAGTATTATTGATTTTTGGAGGGAAGAAAATCCCAGAATTAATGAAAGGATTGGGTAGCGGTATTAAGGAGTTTAAAAAAGGAGTTGGGGAAGACAACGATGATGATACTCCTAAAGAAATTGAAGACAAAAAATAAAGAGGAAGCGGTATTGATACCGCTTTTTTTATGCTCGACAAGGACTATTTAGCCCTGTGCTTGAATCTGCGATGCGTCCAAAGATAATTATCCGGATTCTTACGAATCATATTTTCCACTTTTTCTATATAGATCATAGTAATCTCTCCAGTCTCAAATTCCTTGGGTTTGTCGGTAATCAATTCGAAATGTAGTTTATAATGACTTCTCTTTGTTCTTTCGATATACATAA
The DNA here is from genome assembly GCF_013166655.1 of Lentimicrobium sp. L6. Classification (NCBI taxonomy): domain Bacteria; kingdom Pseudomonadati; phylum Bacteroidota; class Bacteroidia; order Bacteroidales; family Lentimicrobiaceae; genus Lentimicrobium; species Lentimicrobium sp. L6. The sequence continues at coordinate 17,429 of NZ_JABKCA010000033.1, read as the reverse complement.
ACCAGATACTCTGATCCATTTCCTTAGCTAAGCGCTCAGGACCCGTGTAAATAGGCACATCCACACCAAAAAAGTTTCCTCTAAATTTATATTGTTGTTTAGGAGATTGGTCGGCAATTAATCCACAAAGACTAAATTTATCTTCGTCATGTTTTTTTAATTTTTCAGCAAATTTACTGGCTCTGTTTAGCTCTAATCCAAAACGCTCTCTATTCTTTCTTATCAGCTTGTCCAGCGATTTGTTGCTAAGTGGAGTATAGGATATATAGGCGTTTATATTATCCGGTAAGATATGCCCAGCAAAAATCATCCACTCCCAACTAAAGGCATGAGCAGCTGTTAAAACAGCACCTTGTTTATTTTTCTGCACAAAGGAAATCACTTCATTATAGTTTTCGATAACATATCGTTTCTCAAAGGAAGAAGCACTCATACTAAAAGCTTTAATGCTTTCAACAATAAAGTCGAAGAAATTGTGATAGAATTTCTTAGAGATGCTAATCCTCTCCTTCTCTGTTTTCTCAGGAAAGGCGATAATCAAATTATCCATCACTACCTTCTTTCTGTAGCCAATGATATAATGATTCAACACCCATAAAAAGTCAGCTATACCATGCAAAAACCAGAATGGTAAATAGGATAGCATTTTTAGAAAATAATATAATAATGAGCCCAAAGTATTTTTTTGACAAAGATATGTGTTTTTTAGGATTGGCTTGTGGTGCTTATTTGATAAGTTTGAGCAATGTAGATGCCCTGGTTTAATGAATGTTCCAGATCAATAGTGCCCTAATAATTATTAAAGATTCCTCGTTACGCTTCGGAATGACTGGTTTTATGGCAAAGAATAGGAAAAAGGCCTTTGCTTTTTTCAATGCCAAAAGCAAAGGCCTTCTTACTTCCTATCATATTCTAATACTTTGTCTTTCAGAACCTAATGTAATGAAGTGAAGAATCTTTTTTAAAATGGAATATGTATTTGACAGTATTGATTCCAATGGTTTAATAAGTCAGAATAAGTCAAATTAAGTGTAAAACTGAGATAATTTCTGTATTTTGAAAGGATATTGAGGCTATTTTTGCCGTTTAAGGATAATGATGACTATTTTGTCATCAAAAAACAATAAATAATGACTTGGCAATTGAAATTTAAAATCTGTGTAAATCGTTCTGCACTCTGTGTTTAATTGAATTTTAGAAAATATTTTCAAAAAATAATTCAACAACATTAACCGCTGCTTGACCTGACAGAGTTGAAGGATACCGCAATGGTTTTAAAATAGAACAAAATGAATACACATTATATTTCAAGTAATAGATTAGATATTAATATTGTAAAGAGTATTGTTTTTGGTGATTATAAAATCGCCTTATCGGACGAATCTATCGAAAACATAGAGAAATGCCGCACTTACCTAGATGAGAAAATGAAAACTCACGAAGGCCCAATCTACGGTATCAATACAGGATTTGGTTCCTTATACAAGCATTCCATTTCAAAAGAAGACCTCGGAACTTTACAGAAGAACTTAGTGATGTCTCACGCTTGTGGTACTGGTGACTTGGTTCCAATGGAGATTGTGAAAATCATGATTTTCCTAAAGATCCAATCTCTTTCCTATGGAAATTCGGGAGTACAATTGGCTACAGTTCAGCGTTTGGTTGATTTCTATAATAATGGTATATATCCAATGGTTTTTCAGCAAGGTTCCTTAGGAGCTAGTGGTGACTTATCTCCTTTGGCTCATTTAGCACTTCCATTAATTGGTTTAGGAAAAGCCTTTCATAATGGAGAAGTAAAAACAGGGGAGGCCATCAATAAAGAATTCAAGTGGAAGCCTATAGAATTGCAATCAAAAGAAGGTTTAGCTTTACTGAATGGAACTCAGTTTATGGGAGCCTATGCGGTTTACGAGTTGATTGAGACCCAAAAAATCAGCTTCTTAGCCGACTTTATTGGCGCCATTTCATTGGATGCTTATGATGGTAGAATTGAGCCTTTCCACCCAAAAGTACACGAGATAAGGCCTCATGATGGGCAAATAGAAACGGCCAAAAACATCCGTGAGATATTAGAAGGTAGTGAAATTATCACTAGAGATAAAGTTCATGTTCAAGACCCATATAGCTTTCGTTGTATGCCTCAGGTTCATGGTGCCAGCAAAGATGCCATTAGCTATGTGACGAAAGTGGTAGAGACAGAAATCAACAGTGCTACTGATAATCCAAATATTTTCCCAGAGGATGATTTAATCATCTCAGCAGGAAACTTCCACGGACAACCTTTGGCTATTGCACTCGATACGCTAGGTTTGGCCTTGGCCGAGCTTGGAAATATCTCCGAAAGAAGAACTTATAAATTAGTGGCAGGACAAAGGGAGTTGCCATCATTTTTGGTAGCCAAGCCAGGACTCAATTCCGGCTTTATGATTCCTCAATATACTGCTGCTTCCATTGTTTCTCAGAGTAAGCAATATACCATGCCAGCCTCCTCCGATTCTATTTCTTCGTCTCAAGGACAAGAAGATCACGTGAGTATGGGTGCTAATGCTGCTACTAAAACCTATAAAATCACGGAGAATACCATGAGAGTTTTAGCCATTGAGTTATTCAATGCTGCACAAGCTTTAGAATTCCGTCGCCCTGCAAAATCAAGTGAGGTCATCGAAGACTTTATTGCTGCATACAGAACAAAAGTAGCATTTATAGAAGTAGATAAGGTGATGCACGATGAGATTCAGAAGAGTGTAGATTTCTTAGATGCTTTGGATGTTGAAGACGAATAGCCTTTAAGAATTTTAGCATATTTAAAAACCTTGTCATTTATTTGATGAGGTTTTTTTGGTTTTGGGCGTGCAGCTCCATCGGTAAAGTTTCCGATGGATAGCAAGCTCAAACTTATTTCAAAAATTGATAACTGATAAATGCTTTTCTCTAGTAAAAATAAGGAACAATAATATTACGAACAAAGGCTATGGTGGCAATATAGGGGAGAAGCACAATTGTAAGTGCAATGGCAGCGACAGGCAAAGCAATAGCTGTTGCAAAAGCTCCAATATATGAGGAATTGTCATCATAAGTTGAACCATCAGACCTTCTATATCTAACTGTTTGAGCACTCCCTAATATGGCACCAATGATTTTGAGCCATTTTGATTTGTCTTTTTTACCTCTTTTATCGATGGTGAACACAAAGGGGAACATGGCTGCTAAATAAAGTAAAAAGCACAATATTGTTTTCCAAGCATATCCACTTACAGAGGCTGCTGCCTCTTGATCATTTCCTATTTTATAATCACGATACTCCTCTGCTGACATAGATTTCAGAAATTCGATTTGTTTTTCTGATTCGCTGATAGTGGTTTCCCTGATTTTATTATTCTCTTCCGAGGAGGCTAGATTTTTTTCTTTTGCAGCTATGCGTTCAATAATTTGATTGCTTTGCTCTTGCTTTTTTAAATCTTCTATTTCCTTTTTCAATGGAATAGTATAAGTCATGGAATATTCAATCTCATCTTTAGCCGATTTAACTTTTCGCTCTAATTTGACTATTTTATCTAGTTGTATAGATTCGGCTTTGTCTATAGTTAAACTGGCAGATTTTTCTTCTACTCTATTGCTCATATAGAACATGATTAAGATGCCCAGAAATACTCCGATAATGGTGAATTTTGAACCATTGAACTTTCTTTTACTAGAGTCCACTAAAAGATCATCCAAATACTTGATTTCTTTGTCAAAATCTTTGTTTCCCTTGTGCTTTCTTTTAAGCTCCGCCACTTCTATTTTAGCCTGGTCTATTTCTTTCTTTGATCCAGGCTTATACCTGTCGTCTATTATTAATGAAAAGTTTTGATAGATCTCCTCAATCTCTTTAAACCATATGGTGTCCTTAAAACCATTTGCATTGGTGGGTTCATCTGTCATTATTTATCCTCCTAAATTATTTAATTAGTGTGTTATATATGCATATGCTATATTGCGAATAATCAGTGCAAAAGATAAATTGTAAAGTACATATATTGCTCAAAATGAAGCTTATTGTATTTATATTAGAAGTGTATGATTGTATATACGTTGTCTTTTACTGGGAAAGCTTCTCAGAAACTGTTTCTCAAAACTTACTCACTTTGAACGATATTCTGATGGTAAATAATACTTAAGGCTGTTTTGATATCATCTTCTTGTAAAAATGAGGTTTTTTAGTTTGGATTAACCTTTGTCAAGAGGTTCTAAATTCAGTTCATCTTCAAAAGTGAAGCTTTCAAAATAAAACTAAATGACTATCTTTACAGCTAAGATTGACATTTTTCATCGGACAAATAATTGATAAATACTCATTTGAGAATTCTGAATATTAATACTATAACCTAGTTAATTAGCACTAATTACTGTTGTCTAGTTTTTATATTTATCAAACACTAAAGAATTTAAATGAAGTAAATATTATGAAAAAGTTAATCATTTTTGCATTAAGCCTCTTTTTAATTATAATCTCTTTTTTATGGACTGCCTGCTCTAAAACTGATGAAGAAGAAGAAGAAGCTTGGTCCAGTGATGAGCAGGAAGCATACGCGGAATTGCTCAGTCTACAGGATGAAATAGCCAATAATCTGGATACATGGTTTTTAAGCATGGATTCCCTAGATGCTATTAATTTGGCACAGCAGTCTTTTGCTAACTCTCCATCTGTTACCGAAGCAACAATAAATAGCAAAGGGATTGCGGTACAATATGCCAATGGGATGAGGGGTGGTTTGTTTTTAAAAGGAAAACTCTTTGATTACAAAAAATCAACAGCTTTAAATCCATTAGCTGATGATATAAAGGAAGAAAGCAGGCTAAAATCTATTGTTAATGGGCGTAAAATGTTACAATTAGATGCTGCTTATTCTGAGTTTAGTTATTATACAGATCAAGTTCACAACATAAACAGTTCAAATCTAAGTAGGGTAGGTATAAGTATTACTGAGTATTATAAAGATAGTGAAGTTACGGTGGACAGATTAACACAATTGGGTGACTATGGTATTATCGATATGTCTGGACATGGAATAGCATGGCCAAAAGAAAGTTACATTACCGAGATTTATTTCCTAACTGGTGAAACGGTAAATGCAAATACTTCAAAAAAATATTGGGATGAGATAAAAACAGGAAGTATTCCTCTTGTGAAAACGATGAGTTTTACTATCGGCACAAAATATTGTGTATCCCCTGACTTTATTACTAGTCATAATGATTTTAGAAACGACACCATATTTTTTTATGGGGGATTCTGTTTTAGTTTTTTAGGAGGCTGGCCTGATATCATTAATGATTTTGGCGACGGTGCCTATTTAGGTTTCGATTGGTCTGTTCAGGGATATCATTGTGCAAACTGGGATATCAATTCCCTTGCAATGATGAGCGACACCTCCAAATCACAAGCCATGAACCTTGAAGGATGGATGAATGATGGAACTGTTGCAAAATCGTATAATGAAGAAGGCAGAATAGTAAGTATTCATTACACAGGTGATGGAAATCTTAGCCTCTGGGGTGATGTTAGCGTTAATCTCCTTCCCCTGTCTTCTGATGGTACACCTGTTAGTAATCCTGGAGAAGCAGGTGTGGCCTATCCTTTCAAGTGTGAAGTGGTATCAAATATTAGTGAGCTGGAATATATTTGGGATATTGGTGATGGTTCTTCACCAGTTACAGCAAGTAATGCAGTAAATATTACTTGGAGTGAAGATGGGGAGTACGAACTTAAGGTTGAGGTAAAGGATAAAAGTAATGGCAATAGTATTGGATCGGCTAAGGCAAATGTTAGTATAGGGAGTTCAGGCGAAGATGAATTGATAGATATTCTGAAAGCATGTAACCACGTTTATCTCGGTTTTGGTCCAGAGGATGCCTTTTTATTTGAGGAAGGAAAAACAGTATGTTCGGTAAAAGATCCTGGCGATTTGGAGTGGGAAGAAGCTATAATAGTATGGAACGGACTGAGCTTTTCAGCTACAGCAGTAACCAATGAAAATCATACCCACACCATTAATGGTATTTTGAGTAGTGATGGTTATACAGTAACTGCTATAGGTGAGCAAGCCGGCTATGAAGTCGCACATAATTTTACTTATAAACTTGGATTTGATAATTATCCGGTTCATCTACCCTATGATAACACTACAGTTATGTATAGCGTAGAGCGCAACCAAATTCAAAACTATGTGACTACATTTGAAGGTAGATGGGTTTGGGATAATGGAAATATTATCAATTTCACTGGCGTTGATTGGGAAAATACAGAAAGACTGTATATTGTATTCCGAAACCTTGTTAAGTCGACAAAGCATACTGATTCAGCTGTTTCGGATATTCAAGAGCCTATGGATGTTGAAAACAAATAGCCTGTAGGAGTTTAGAAAAAGATAAAAACCATATCATACAATTAGTATGATATGGTTTTTTTGGTTTTCTGTGGCCATTATTTAAGAATCGAACCTAAGGTAAATAGCTAACCCTATGCAGGTACTCCTTGGTATAAAAATCGTTTGATCTTTTGGGTGGCCGTTTTTATAAATTCCTCTTCGTGTGGCTCGACGATTTGGATTTTAGAAAATTTATTTACCCTGGCATTTACGTACTCTTGCAATTCTTTGCTTAAGTCTTCAAACTTAGCTTCAATTTCTTCTCTCACATTTTTGTACTTTTCTTCAATCTCCTCGCGGTTGAAATGTACCATGGCGACCAATTTACCTTTTTGCTGAATGACAAGGGATTCGGCTACATGTTTGAAATTATTGATAATAGACTCGATGTCTTCAGGAAATATGTTTTCACCTCCAGGTCCAATAATCACATTTTTGCTACGTCCACGAATATAGAGGTGGTTGGTTTTATCAATGATACCCAAGTCACCTGTTTTAAACCAGCCATCTTCGCTTAAAACTTCCTTGGTCAATTCTGGTTCTTTATAATAGCCTTTCATTATATTAGGGCCTTTTGCCCAAATTTCACCTTCGCCAGTGAGTTTCCCTGGATTATTGATTTTGAGGCTTACTCCTTCGAGTTTGGGTCCTGTAGACTGCAGCTTTGTATGTTTTGGGTTTGCACCGGCAAGCAAGGGAGATGTTTCAGTGAGTCCGTAACCAATTGCGTATGGGAATCTAGCCTCTCGCAAAAAGGTCTCTACTGTCTTATCGAGTTTCGCACCACCAATTCCAAAAAATTTCAGTTCGCCACCAAAGGTTTGCATCAGTTTTTTGCCGGCCAATAGGTTCATTTTCTTTCGTAAGAAAGGCATAGCATATAATGCTCTTGTCAGCTTGTTTTTATTGAAAGTAGGTAGAACCTTGTTCTTATATATTTTTTCGATAATCAAAGGCACGGTCAGCATCAACGTTGGGCGTACCTCTTTGAGTGCCGGAAGTAATACTGCTGGGGTTGGTGGTCTGGTTATATAATAAACACAGGCTCCCCTAAGAATCGGAAGGATGAAGCCAATTGTATTTTCGTAAGTATGTGAAAGAGGAAGGACAGATAAAAAACGGTCGAAGGGATTAATTTCCTGAATCCCTCCGCTGGAAACGGCATTGGAAACAATATTCTTGTGGGTGAGCATAACCCCTTTTGATTTTCCAGTTGTCCCCGATGTGTATATAATGACCGCCAGATCATCCTCAGCAATATGGTGTTTCTTTTGGGGCATTGAAGCCTCCTTAAAGCGAACTTTGGGCAGGTCAGACTCTAGTATTGAATAATCCTCAATCAGTATGCGGTGTAACAGTGTTTCCTTCTGGAATTTGCTGATCTTAGCTTTTAAACCATTCGAAAAAAATATGGCTTTTGATTCGGAGTGGGACAAAATATTATCTATTTCGTGCTCGCTAAAATCTGGTAGAATAGGCACCACAACAGCACCCATAGAAGCGATAGCGAAATAGGTGATTCCCCAATTGGGCATGTTGGAACTTAGTAAAGCCACTCGATCACCTGGTTGGATTTTTAACTTCTCAAGCAAAGAGTTAACAGCAAGTCTTTTTTTATCGAATTGCCTATAGCTTATTGAATCTTTACCAACAAAAGCAAGTGCCGGACGATCAGTAAATCTTTTAACTGATTGCTGCAGTAATGCTGGTAATGTTAAAACTGGAAGATCGTGCATATTTTTTTATTGTGTCGGCAAAAGTACAACAAAATAAATATTCCACTATTCTCATTATAAAACTTTAACTCAAACTACCTAAGTGCATAGCTATTTGTTAATTTATTTCTATGCTCACTTCTAGAGTAATACATTACCTGTAAATTATTTTTTGTCCTCATTTACTTTTTTCAAATCTATAACCAATTCTTTGTGGTTGTTCCCATTGCTTCAAGGACTGATTTTAATTCGACGAAACCTAAACCTCTTTTTCCAGTTTCACACTTGCTAATAAAATATTGAAGAAGATCTAGATTATAAGCTAGTCCGGGCTTTTTTGGTCATCCCCCCTGAGACTATATAAAGTCATTATAGCTACAATATGTCTTTTTTAGTGTTTCTCCATTCATAAAAATATAATATATGCTTATTCCTGCTATCCGATATTGGGATAAGGACACATTTGGCATTACATTTGCCAAAAATCTTATTTATGCAGTCTAGACTCCACAGCAAATTTGTAACTAAGACTCCACCCAAAAGTCAATTATTAAAATGGGTTGGGAATAAACAAAGATTTGCATCTGAAATAGTTAGATTTTTCCCAACTGAATTCAATACTTTCTATGAACCTTTTATTGGGAGTGGGGCTGTAATGGCCACTGTAGCTCCTAATATTGGTGTTGGTTCTGATGCATTTTTACCATTAATTGAAATTTGGCAACAGTTAAAGTCAGATCCAAAGGGATTGGTTGATTGGTATGCAGAGAATAGAAACAAACTAAATACAGAGAATAAAAAGGAAGTATACGAAAGTGTAAAAGCAGCGTTTAACGAAAAGCATAATGGTAAAGACTTTTTGTTTCTAACGAGAGCTTGTTATGGAGGGATTGTTCGTTTTAGAAAAAGTGATGGTTATATGAGCACACCTTGCGGTCCTCATACACCAATTTCGGTTGATAGTTTTGCAAAAAGAGTTATAGATTGGCAAGAAAGAATGAAAAATGTAAACTTTATGCATGCAGATTACAAAGAAGTATTTGAACTTGCCAAAGAAGGCGATTTACTTTATTGTGATCCTCCATATAGTCATAGCCAAGGAATTCTTTATGGTGCTCAATCTTTTCAATTAGAAGATTTATTCTTGGAAATTGAGAAGGCAAAAAACAAAGGTGTTCGAGTTGCATTAAGTATCGATGGAAGTAAGAAATCAGGAAATTATATTTGTGATTTACCCATTCCGGAAAATGTATTTGAAGAAGAAATTATTATTAGTGTTGGACGTTCAATGTTGAGAAGATTTCAAATGGAAGGTCAATCTTTGGAACAAGAATTAGTTTCTGATAGATTACTGTTGAATTATACGGTCTAATGTATTTTAAAACAGTAGCTCAGCCTCTCCACTCAAAACAAGAGATAAAACCATCCTCTCAGCTTTAGGATAAAATACATTTAGATTTCTATTTATAATACAAGCTTATTCTATAATTATTTTCTCTGTATAAAGAACAATCTCATTTTCATCATAAAGCCTAATAAGATAAACGCCTTTATTTAGATTTGAAACATCTATGTTTAATTCCTGATGATTAAGTGTTTTTTTGAATACTTGTTGCCCTAGTAGATTCGTCATATTTACTGACCATAAGCCAATGTTACTCATGTTTTGAATATTTAAATGCTTAGTTGCAGGATTGGGATAAATGCTAAGTTCTGATTTGTTCTGATTTATTGGGGATACTGACACCGTGTTCTGAGAATGATAAATAGCTTGGCGACCGAGTGAGTTATTAATTGTTAGCATGAGGTAATCATTTTCATCAACTATGTAGTAACTATAAGGCTGTGCTAATTCAGTCCCCACATAGAAGAACTGCCAAAAGTATTGAGATTCAAATTCAGAATTTTCACTCATGGCGCAATCCATTAATGTTACAGAAACATCGGATAAAGTAAATCCCATTCCCGTGTCATCAAACTCCACTTCTCCACCAAAGCCATTGCAAACACCGGTCATTAGATAGTTATCACCAAACTGAGTACTCACCTCACTTACTTCTTCGTTGATGGGAGTCACATATTCCACATCATTGATAATGAGTTTTTGCAAATACCAGAGATGATTAATGAGCTCGTCTTGTTGCGCATTTGCAATAAGTCCGCTAAAGATTAATGTAAATAGGATAAATTTTCTCATGACATATTTTTTTGTGCTATTTATAGATTCTATATAAAAACCATTATTCTATCCTTACTGTAGCCAATTATGGCATTAATGCTAATCAAACCGCTATAATCATTAAGTAAATAACAGTTGCTGCCCATATAAAATAGCGACTAGTACATTTACAGTATATATAATAAATTCAAAAGTAAATAAAATTAAACAACTATACAAGTTTGTAAATGATAGTAAATCAGATATATATATATATATATATATATATATCATAAAAATTGAACAAATGAGCATTGTTACAGGTCATGAAATACAGAAAAGTATTGATATTTGCTATGCTTTAGATGTGGAAGATTAATAACCTTAAGGTTTTCTTGGTTTGGACAAGCTGCTTCATCGGAAATGTTTTCCGATGGCAGATCATGTTTTAAACTATAATTCCATTAAACGCCTGATTTGTAAAACCCTGCTGGATATATCCTACCATAAGGATATGCTAATAGATGGTTAGCTAATCTTGATAAGTAAAGAATTAGAATACAGTTTCATCTTCAACAATAAGAAAAACACAAAGAGAATGAATAGAAACTTGAAAATCCTAATCCACAAACTTCAACTTTTCCCAAATTTCAGCAGACTCCGGGGATTCTAGAAATTTCTTGGTGACTTCTGGTATAAAGTCCTGGATTTCTTTATAGCGGCCTTCTTTCATGGCTAATCGGACTTTGGAAGCGCTGATACAGTTTTTGTTCTCGCCTTCGGTGACCATGCCTATGGTTTTTCTATCTACCTCGAATACTTCACAGCCCACTTTTGGAAGTATCTTCTTCATGGCTTCATTATAGGCTCTAGTAGTTCGGCAATAATGCTCTGTTCCCACATAGCGTTTTTTGATACCTAGAGTAGGCACTATATATTGGGCGAAAATCTTCACATCTACTTCGGCTTGCTTCTCCGAAATCAAGTTCCAAGACTCTAATTTCAAGAAATAATTAGGGAAGATGGCACCAGAAACAATATAAGGACCTGTTCCTATGATCACTACATTATCGAGGTGTGCAATGCCTTCTTTAATCATTTTTATTCTGGCCTCATAAGGGAAAGCAGATAGGTCTTCCTCCACCACAAACAGATATACTATTTCGTTTTCAGCAGCAGCTTTTTCAATTAAATATTGGTGACCTAAAGTAAAAGGATTACAGTTGACCACAATGGTGGCTACATCCTCAGTCTTGGTTTCAACTTTACGTTTTAATAGATTTTTCTGATAGGTTTTGATGGATTCGTAGCCAAACTCTAAAACTGAAAATAGTGGTTCCGCTCTGGTGATTTCTTTAAACCCTAGGCCTTCGAATAATACCGCAGTTTCAGGTTTTGTGAAAACAAAGCAACGTTTATTGTTAGCCAAAATCTTATCGGAAAGATAGGATACGATTAATGGAAAAGCGGTGGTTTCGCGAAATTTATCAGCCACAACCACATACTTTAGGGTCTGGTTTTTAAAAGAACCAGTGCCTATCAATTCATCATTTAAATTATATAGAATCACTGTAGAGTCTATAGCTTCCGAAAGATAATCGTAACCCTTATCCTTTAAAAAGTTGTTGACCAACTTTACATCATAAGGATTTTCTATATCTAAATATTCGTATCTAAAATCTGTATCTTCAAAATTCATTTTTCAAACTATTTCTTGTTTCACATCATAGAAAAACATGGTGACAGCCAACATGTCGGCACTTCCACCTGGCGAAATTTGCTCTTCACTACAAAAGCTGGCTAATTTATTATAATTATCCTTGTTGAGGAGGGCTTCTGAAGCCAATTTCTTTAATTCTTCTGCTATCTTGGAGCCTTTGCGGTATAAAACATTGGAATCATTGGTATTAGCCATGATATTTAAAAGCGTTTGAGATAAGAGCTCTCCCATGGTTTCTTTGTTCTGAAAATCCAATTTCTCCCTATGTGATTCTAAGAAGGGAAGTGCGGTTTCAAAAACCACAGGAAATCCTTCTTGAGCTTCATATCTGGCTCCTGCACCTTTTATTCCGTATTTTTGGAAGGTTTTTTCACCATGAGAAACTTGTTTTTTTGAGGAGGCCGTCAATTCGGTATTCACCATATCTTGACAAATGCTTCTAATGCAATTTCTGATGTTTTGCTCACTGAGTTCTTGAGCCATTTTAGTCAAATAGGAAATGCTAAATACAGCAATTCCTAGCAGAAATATTAAGCCTTTTTGGGTATTTACATTTCGGGTAGCAGCAAACATTCTTTGTTCTGCCTTTAACCCCAAAACTCTAATCTGACTCAAAGCAGTAGATAAGTCCACATCTTCTTTCCAAGCGGCTAAAGCAAAATCCTTCCAAAGCGGTGCCAATGCTGCTGTAGAATTAAGAAAACTATAATAGTTCATGTCTTTATGCGCACCAGAGTTATAATAGTCCACGAGGCCGGGCTTAGGCGACAAGCTCACTTCGTAGAGAAGGGCGCGGCTACATAACTCACTCAATTTCTCGGAGATTTCTAGGGCGCTGTGTTGGTCTTTATAGTCCTCCAACATGCTAAACATTTTTGCTCTCAATTCTTCGTAGTCATGCCTGCCTTCGCGCATACATTCTACGGCAGAACTGTCTTTGCAAATGATACAAGGCTTTTTCTTTCCAGAACTCACTGGCTTGGCCTGCTCGTCATACACATCCACATCTAGTATTCTAGAAACAGAGTGATTGCTTTCGAAGCTTTCGGTGATATTTTTGAGCAATTTTAAATCATCAGACTCCTCTATAGCCACCAAATAGAGTAATCCAGCCTCATCTATAATCATTTCTTCTGTTCCCAATTCCACCCGATGGGCCAAAAGATGGATTTTCAATTCGTCCACTATCCATGGAAACACTTGGCGGCAAAGCGCATTGTGTTTTGGATAAGAAGGAATATTCAAGCTCAGGCTCACAGAAGCATTTGCGGTGGCCGCAATGGCATTACGCTTATGGGCTCTGTCCTCCCGAGCTTGAAGTATTTTATGGAGTTCTTTACTCATGTATTGGCTATTTGCTGTTTGCTGTTGGCTAATTGCTAACAGCAAACAGCTAAAAGCAAGTTTTTAGTCTTCGATTACTTGTCGAATCACATCAACGATAGTTCCGTCTCTGTATTCCACTAAACCAACTATTTTATCGGAATATTTCACCTCTTTGGCTTTTCCCACTATCTTTTCAACCTCTTGCTGAAGGTCTTCAATTTTCTTGATATTGAGTCCTGCTTTTTTGAGATTTTCTTCCAATTCTGGTTTCATAGGATTCACACAAATTCCACGCTCTGTCACCAAAACATCTACTGTTTCTCCAGGAGTAACTACGGTTTGTACCCGCTTATTGATGGTGGAAATTCTTCCTCTAAACGAAGGACAAACCACTACGGTTAATTGGGCTCCAGAAGCGGTGTCGCTATGTCCTCCAGAAGCGCCTCTCACTTCACCATTGGCTCCCGTAATCACATTTACATTAAAGTCTAAATCAATCTCTAAAGCCCCTAAAACCACAATATCTAATTTATTGGTTACACAACCGCAGTTGAAAGGGCTGGCATAGTATCCAGCAGAAATTTCAATATGATTTTTGTTATTATAAAGGGAGGTACTCACTGCTGCATCAAAAGATTGCACATCGAAAATGGTCTTGAATAATCCTTCGTTGAGCATATCTACTCCATAGGAAGTCACACCACCCAAAAGGAAACTACCTTTGAGGTTTTTGCGCTTCATTTTTTCACGGATAAACTTAGCCACGGCCAAAGAAGCACCACCAGCACCCACTTGGAAAGAGAAGCCTTCGTTGAAGAAACCAGAATGCTCAATCACATCGGCACCTAATTTGGCAATTCTCAAATCCATTGGAGATTTCGTGATGCGAGTCGTTCCGGAGGCAATTTTAGAGGAGTCGCCAATAGAATCAACTTTCACTACAAAATCAACATAAATCTGCTTAATAGAAAGCGGATAGCAAGGATAGTCTACCAAGTCATCAGTCACCACCATTACCTGTTTGGCATATTGTGAATCGATATGGGCATATCCCAAGGAACCAAAAGCAGATTTGCCAATAGAACCTGTTGCATTTCCTTCTTCATCGGCTGCAGAAGCTGCAATAATGGCTAAGTCAATGGAGATTTTACCTGTGTGAATGGCTCTTACTCTACCACCATGAGAGTGGATAGTGATGGGTGTATCCATAATACCAGATGAAATAGCTTGTCCTAATTTGCCCCTAATTCCGGAAGTCCAAATGCGAGTAATGGTACCATCCTCTAAATATTTGATGATGGAATTGTGGCTCTCATTTAAAGAGGAAGAAGCCAAGGTGATGTCTTTAATTCCCATTTGGGCTAAAATATCGATAGATCTCACCAAGATATTCTCTCCATTACGCATATGGTGATGGAAAGAAACCGTCATTCCATCTTTAGGATTTGATTTCTTAATGGCCTCTTCCAGCGTTTCGCAAAGCTTAACGGCATGAGGCATTTTGGCTTTATTTGGTGGAGGGCTTGTTAACTCATCCATCCAACCTTTTTTTAATTTGGTCCAGGCACCGCTATATGGTTCTAGTTCTCCAATGCCTTCTATCTTTTTTGGAATTTCTCTTCCTATACTATTCTTATTCATCGCTAATAAATTAAATGTTCGCATGATCTACACCTGCCAATTCCAGAACGTATCTGGCTCTTGTGACTACGGGTGCATCCACCATTTTTCCATCTATGGCAAAAACGCCAATACCTTTTGCATCGTTCTTGTTGAACTCTTTCACTACCCTATAAGCCTTACGGATTTCTTCGTCGGAAGGGGTGTATATTTCATGGATTGGGTCTATTTGTCGAGGATTAATGACTGCTTTTCCTGAGAATCCAATCTGACGTATGAATTCAGTTTCTTGTTTCAAGCCTTCCTCATCGTCAATATCAGCCCAGACGGTATCTATGGCATCTATTCTATTGGCTTTAGCGGCCATTACAATCATTTTTCTAGCTAAGTCAATACCAGAGCTATTCTTAGAGCTTTTAATATTCATATCGGCAGTTAAATCTTGTCCACCAATGGTGATGGCATCTACACGTTTAGAATATTTTGCAATATCGAATACATTCTGAACACCCAAAGCTGTTTCAATCATGATATGAATGGTCATTTGGTCATGGGGTAATCCATGCTCATCTTCAATTTGCTCCACCAAAGTGATGAGTCTTTGAAGCTCTTCCACCGTTTCGGTTTTAGGATAACGAATGGCATCTGGCTGCAATGGAACAATGGCTTTTAGGTCTTCCATTCCAAATGGAGTATCTAGATGGTTCACTCTTACGCAAACCTCGGTATTGCCATAATCCACATTTTTGAGCATTTGTTGAATCAAATTTCTAGCGGCATCTTTTTGGTTAAGGGCCACTGCGTCTTCTAAATCGAGAAGCAAACTATCGGCACCGTAAACACTTCCGTGAAGCAACATGGCTGGATTGTTGCCCGGAATATATAACATGGTTCTTCTTTTTCTTTTCATGGTAAAAATTGTGGGAGTTTTAATACATGGTACCTTTTTGCTGATTGAGGGCTCTTTGCATCACGGTTTCCATTCTTGCAAGTATAACTGGTTCAATGGCACCTTTATCATGAATTTGTAATTGAACATCGTTTACTTCAAACTGATCTAAAACTTGGTGAATCAGTTTTTCTATGGTTTCGCCGTATTGCATAAATACGCCCGACTCAATTTGGATATCTCTACCTTCGCCTTCCTCTACAGGAGCTGCAAGGATAAGGATATCGCTGGACTCGAAAGAACCCGCTTGTGCTTTTCTGGTTATTTTCATCTGTTTATATTTTATTTTCATTGGTCAGATGGAACCGCATGATAATAATAACGTTTATCGGTGCCGTTTTGCTGGATAGCCAAATAGATGTGATTAATTATTATTTTAATCATGCTTGTTTCATTGATTTGAATATTAAAATTTAGAATAATATTTCTGTTCTTTGAGTTTGTATTTCAAAAAAAAGATGCGCAAAATTAGAGCTATTTGAGCGGTTGGTAAATAAGTGAAAAGCCCAATTAAGGCAATTTTGTGTTAAAATATTAACAATGCTTAGTTTTGATAAATAGTCATGGACTTTTCACCTTGGTTTTTAGGTTAAGAATCAATTGCGTCCTAATAATAAGTAAAGATTTCTCGCTACGCATGGAAATGACTGGCGTTTTGGCAAGGTAAAGGAGAAGTGGCTTGCTTTTGATATTGCAAAAAGCAAAACACTTCTTCCTTCCCATCACCTAATAGTGAGTTGTCTTTCTGAACTAAATGCAATGAGTGAAGAATCTTTTTGAATATAAAACTTGTTTTGGACAGTATTGGTTAAAAATCATAACTGTACACTTTGATTCTATCATTCTTTTATAGCCTTGGAAGTAATAATCCATAAAATTAGACTAATCTTGGGACCAAGACAGGGCAAACTCATACTTTAGTATTTAGAACCCTAAGTAAATATTCTTCATTCCAACCAGCCTTAAGTCTTTTATCTGCTATTCCCTGCTTTTCTGATTTCTCTTTTTTCAGTAAGTTCAAAGCGATTTTAAGAAGTATAGAATTATTTTGAGCAGTATTATTATTTCTTTTTGTCGAGGAATCTTCAGAGAACGCCACATCTAAAGTCCAATGCAATTTATTCTCAACTCCCCAATGTGAACGGATATAATCCTGATACTTCTCAGCCGAATCATTCCTGCTGGTAATGTAATATCGGGATGCTTTTTTAGTTTGTTTATCGCTATTCTTAAACTCTCTAATTGATTCTAATTTAACTATCTGAGTTAATTTATTCCATTTGTTATCATCGTTCTCTATAAATTGAAAATCTGTTATTACACTGCATTTTCTTGTTTCGATTCTACCATGTCCTATATCAATATTTTCATTTTTTTCAATTTGTTTTGCGAAACGAAACTCATCTTTTATATGCTCTAATAATTGTTCTTGATTTCCTTTAACAGCTAAAATATAATCTGCTTCACTTTCTATAATTTTATCGGCGATATCAGTTTGAGTTCCCATGGCATCAATAGTGATAATATT
>NZ_JABKCA010000032.1 GCF_013166655.1 Lentimicrobium sp. L6 | reverse complement strand
GTTTATGGACAAGCTTATATTGAAGATATCACCAGTCAAGAGGAGCCTATTGAAGAATTACAAGCTTGGATTGGTTATAGTTTAACTGATTCGGAGCCTTCCTCATGGACCAATTGGATTCCTGCTGCTTATCATCAAGGCCTTGGGAATAATGATGAATATACAGCTGATTTAGGGTTATTGTTAGATACAGAAGGCACTTATTATTATGCTACCCGTTATCAATATTTAGAACAAGATTATGTATACGGAGGTTATTCTTTAAGTCAAGGTGGATTCTGGGATGGTATTGATAATATCAGTGGAATACTTCTTGTCAGCACAGAAGTGGTTGAGGATTCCATCAATTGGGCCAATCTACAATGGCCAGGGGAAGGAGAGATTATTCCAAACCAAGAATTCATGGTATATGGGCAGGTTTATATAGAAAATCTTACTTCTCAAGAGGAAGCATTAGAAGGTTTGCAAGCATGGATTGGCTACAGTTTAACTGATTCGGAGCCCTCCTCCTGGACCAATTGGATTCCTGCTGATTATCATCAGGGAGTTGGGAATAATGATGAATATACAGCTGATTTAGGGTTATTGTTAGATACAGAAGGCACTTATTATTATGCTACCCGTTATCAATATTTAGAACAAGAATACGTATATGGAGGTTATTCCATAAGTGGTGGTGGATTCTGGAATGCTGATGAGAATGTAAGTGGAGTTCTAACTGTTATTCCTGAAGTTATTGATTCTATTGGTTGGGCCAATTTACAATGGCCAGCAAATGGAGTTATTGAGCCTAATGAAAATTATGAGGTATTTGGAAGAGTTTGGATTGAAAATATAACTAACCAAGCAGATTCTATTGAGGAATTACAAGTTTGGGTAGGTTATCATTCTGAAAATACAGATCCCAATACATGGACAGATTGGGTTCCTGCTTATTATAATCTTGGAATTGGAGCAAATGATGAATATAAAGCCAACCTTGGAGTTGCATTATCAGATGAAGGGCTATATTATTATGCTACTCGTTATCAGTATCAAGATCAAGATTTTGTCTATGGTGGTTATTCTACATCTGATGGTGGATTCTGGGATGGGGTCAATAATGTAAGTGGAGAGCTTACAGTGACTAATAACCCAATAGATACTATAGCTTGGGCTAATTTACAATGGCCATTATCAGGCGATATAGAACCTACACAAGAGTTTAATGTATATGGAAGAGTCTGGATCGATGATATAACATCTCAAGAAGATTCCCTACAGGAATTACAAGCTTGGGTAGGTTATAGCTTAGACGATACCGATCCTTCTACTTGGACCAATTGGATACCCGCATATTATCATTCAGCCATTGGCGAAAATGACCAATATGTTTCAAATATTGGTGCCATGATATCAGAAGAGGGTGTTTATTATTATGCCACTCGCTTCCAATATCAAGATCAAGATTATGTGTATGGTGGACATTCTGTTAGTGGTGGCGATTTCTGGGATGGTATCGATTACCTTTCTGGTGTGCTTACCGTGACCGCTCCTCCAATGACTGATATTTCTTGGGCTAACCTTCAATGGCCAGGTTCAGGAGAGATTGAACAAGGAGATGGTTTTGTCATTTATGGTCAAGCATATATTGAAGATATGACTTCTCAGGAGGATTCCTTACAAGAATTACAAGCATGGGTAGGATATAGCACAGAAAATACAGACCCTTCAACATGGACTGAATGGCTGCCAGCCTACTATAACCAAGGTGTTGGTAATAATGATGAATATGCCATGGATTTAGGAATTAATATACCTGCTGAAGGTGTTTATTATTATGCCACTCGCTTCCAATTCGAAGATCAAGATTTGGTTTATGGTGGATTCAGTGGAACTAATGGCGGTTTCTGGGACGGAGTTAATAATACAAGTGGTATGCTTACTGTATTACCTAACCTTAACACAGATTCCATTGGTTGGGCTAATCTACAATGGCCAGGAGCAGGTAATATAGAGCCTTTGGAAGAGTTTAATGTATATGGTCAAGTATGGATGGAAGACTTAAGTATTCAAGAAGATTCTATAGAGAATTTACAAGCTTGGGTGGGTTATAGTTTAGAAGATACCGACCCTAGTACCTGGACAGAATGGATTCCAGCTTATTATCATGATGGAATTGATGAAAATGATGAGTACCTCGCTAATCTTGGAGCTTTAATGTCGGATGAAGGAACATATTACTATGCAACTCGTTTCCAATATGAAGAACAAGAATTTGTATATGGTGGTTTCTCTGAAGGTGGAGGAGGATTCTGGGATGGAAGTATCAATGCTTCAGGTATCCTAAATGTGACTAGCCTTCCGGTAACCGATATTCTTTGGGCTAACTTACAATGGCCAGGTTCTGGTGAAATTGGCTTAGAAGAAGAGTTTATGGTCTATGGGCAAGCCTATATCGAAGAGCTAACTGGTGGGGCCGATTCATTAATCGATCTGCAAGCTTGGGTTGGTTTCAATATGGAAAACACCAATCCTAATACATGGACCACTTGGGTGCCTGCTTATTATTTAGGAGCTTCAGAAAATAATGACGAATACAGTATGGATTTAGGTGCTTTAATGGACACAGAAGGTGTTTTCTATTATGCTACTCGTTTCCAATACCAAGATCAAGATATGGTTTATGGTGGATTCTCTGAAGCCAATGGTGGTTTCTGGGATGGTATTAATAATTTAAATGGAGTGCTCACGGTTTCCGATAATCCTATAACAGACTCTATTGGCTGGGCTAACCTCCAATGGCCTGGAAATGGAGAAATAGAAGTTGAGGAAAGTTTTATGGTTTATGGTCAAGTTTGGATCGATGGAATTACTTCACAAGAAGATTCTATTTCAGAACTTCAAGCTTGGGTAGGATATAGTTTAGAAAATACCGACCCCAGCACTTGGACTGATTGGATCCCTGCTTATTATCAAATTGGGATGGGTGATAATGATGAATATGCGGCAGACTTAGGAGCATTCATGACTTCTGAAGGAACTTATTATTATAGTACGCGTTTCCAGTATGAAAATCAGGATTATGCATATGGTGGTTTCTCTATGGATGGAGGAGGTTTTTGGAATGGGACCGATTATATAAACGGTGTATTAACAGTTACTGGTTCTGGTTCTTCTTCAAGTATAGATTGGGCTAATCTTCAGTGGCCAGGTTCTGCTGAAATCGCTCCTCTTGACGAATTGTTGGTTTATGGGCAAGTATGGATGGATGGTCTCACCATTCAAGAAGATTCATTAAGTGAATTGAAAGCTTGGGTAGGTTATCACACAGAAAATACAGATCCTTCCACCTGGGATAATTGGATTCTTGCCGACTATTATTTAGGAGTAGATGAAAACGATGAGTATATCTTTGATTTAGGAGCTGAAATGAGTGAAGAAGGCATCTATTATTATGCTTTTAAATATCAGTATGAAGATGAAGATTTCGTTTATGGTGGATATTCTGCCGATGGTGGTGGATTCTGGAATGGAACAGGAAATGTAAATGGAGTATTGACAGTAAGTGATCAAGCAAGTCAGGCCATAGAGTGGGCAAACCTACAATGGCCAGCTCAAGGTGAAATATTCTTAGGCGAAGATTTCGAAATATTTGGACAAGTTTGGATCGATGGATTAACCATTGAAGAAGGAGAATTGGAAGGGCTTCAGGCCTGGGTAGGTTATAGTTTAGTTAATACTGACCCATCCACATGGCAAACTTGGGTCCCTGCTAGTTATCATTCAAATATTGGAGCCAACGATGAATACTTTGCTAATATTGGTCCAGATATTGATAATGCTGCCATTTATTATTATGCTACTCGTTATCAATATCAAGAACAGGACTTTGTTTATGGTGGTTATTCAACCAATGGCGGTGGCTTCTGGGATGGCTCAGAATACCAAAGTGGGATACTAACAGTAAAAAGCTTAACTCCTACATATAGAGTGAATTTCATAGCTACTGATGCGACTCAATTATATTCTAATATTAAGTTTAAAGGTGAAATGACCAACTGGAATAAAGTGGATATGATTCAAACTGGCGATGATTGGTCTTTATCCTTAGAGCTTGAACCAGGAACTTATGAATGGGGAGTGATGGAAGATGATGGAACCCAAGATGGGATTTGGTTGGTCATAGGAGAGCAGCTATTTGTTACTGTTCACGACCAAGGTGTGGTGAGTGGAGATATCTTCTATGAAATCAATTTCACAGCTATAGAAGAATTCACTAGTGGGATGCAAATTTATCCAAATCCAGTTCATAATCAATTGAACATAGATAGGGCTAATGATGCCGAAAACTTGAATTATATTATTCTAGATGCTACAGGAAATAGGGTAGAACAGGGCGTTTTAACCTCCTCAGAAAAATCTATCGACCTAAGTGAATTAGCTAGAGGAGTCTATATATTGCAAATTAGTGATGATATGAATCAAGCTTCTATTAAGATTATCAAGCAATAGCAGTTTTTAGGATAACAAGTAGAAAGACCCAATTATTTAATTCAATAAGAACTAAATATTTGGGTCTTTTTTTATTTGGTCGTGAGAAAAAATCTTAAAATAGTTTAGTTTTAATACAAATGGCAAATTATTTCAAACGTTTGAAATAGTTATTAAAATAAGGCTTGTTTCTCTGTAAGTATCGGAATAACAAGTTACTGTATTTGATATGAGGCTAGTTCGTTTGAATTTTTATTCACAGGCTATTTAAAGACATGACTTTTTTATACATTTGTAGAGCTAGGTGCTGATAAACTGACCTTTAATACTTTACTGCTATTATCACAAAATCAGCTTTTAGTATCGAGTGAATTACAGTATTGATATTGAGGCTATTTCGAGTAAAACTTGGTATGGCTGTTTTTTCCTCTGAATTAATCATTATAACTAATTATACAATAAGTTTTAAATTCAAATTCAACGATATGAAAAAGATTTATACGCTAATTATGATGCTATCGTTTGCATTCATTGCATTTACCAATCAATCACATGCACAGGTATGGGGTCCAGAAGGGGTGAGTATGCCTGGGTCTTGGAATACTTGGGCAAATCCTCCAACTAATGCTTTAGCCCTAGCTAGTGCCACACAGGTTCCTGGTGGACAAGTGGCTTTAAGAACCACCGGGGATGGTGCACAATATCATACTATTATTCATGCAGCTGCTTCAGGAGCAGATGTGGTTGGTGGAACTTATGAGTGGCTGTTTACCAGCGGTGCAACAGGTAGCGAATGGTCAAATAAATGGAATGGAGTAGCTGTCACTATGAATACCATTCAAGATTATAGCTATCAGCATCCTGATAATAATACAATTACTGTACTCAATGATATGTGGTATGCTGCTAATTTTGAGGATATTGGTTATTCAAATAATCGTGCGATTATCATGGCTACTTCTGCTGAACCAGTAGAAATTCTTAGCGTAAGCGAACCTGCTACTGTAATGCCTAACGACCCTGTAAATGTTTCTGTAACTGTGGACAATAGTCTTAGCCCAGAAGAAATGGTTTATATCTGTTATACTACCGATAACTGGGGTACTGCTTCTGCTGTCTTAGCCAGCATGACTGGTACTTCAGGTACAGCTACGATTCCTGGTCAAGTAGTAAATACTGGAGTAAAATATTATGCTTTTACTTCTACTATCTCTAATATCAATGCAGATTTTGGTTTACAAGCTATTGATGTCAATAATAATGGAGGAGTAAATTACTCTTATGACATTGGAACACCTCCTCCTCCAACGGTAGATTGGGCAAACCTACAATGGCCTGGAGATGGAACCATCGATATAGGAACAGATTATAATGTTTATGGTCAGATTTATATTAATGGAGTGACAGACCCTGCAGGACCTGGTGTAGATATCCAAGCATGGGTTGGCTATAGTTTATCTGACACGGATCCTTCAACATGGTCTAATTGGGTTCCTGCAACTTTTAACACAGAAGTAGGTAATAATGATGAATATGTAGTAAACTTAGGGACTTCTATCACTCAACCTGGAAGTTATTATTATGCCACAAGATATCAGTATCAAAACCAAGCCTATGTTTATGGTGGTTTTCAAGGTGGATTCTGGGATGGGACTACCAATGTAAGTGGAACATTGACTGTTAATTCTACAGAAGTTCCTTTGTCAAATTGGTCTTTCCTTTTAATAGGATTCTTGGCCATCGTTTTTGTAGTCATTAAAGTCAGAAAATAAAATACATTTAATATATAATGAGGCTGTTCGGAATATGTAAACTAATCATGTTTTGAGTAGCTTCATTAATTTTTTGCTTATTCCTATCTCTCATACCTATCGAACCATCAATTTAATATAAAATATAACTTTTTAGTTGTGACTAAAAGGTCATGTAAAACATTCAAAATGAAAAACATATACTTTTTCACTTTTATCATTATCTCACTTTTTGTTTTTAATGTAAATAGCTCCAAGGCTCAAATATATGAACCTGAAGGCCTAAATATGCCTGGTGCATGGAATGCTTGGGCAAATCCACCAGTAGGTCATCTCTTTTTGGGAAATCCTAATCAAGTAGATGGAGGATTGTTGGTGAAATCCTCTAATGGAATAGCACGATGGAAAACAACTTTCCATGTGGCAGAATCAGGTGCTGATTTAGTAGGAGGAAGCTACGAGTGGCTCTTCACTAGTGGACCAAGTACCAACTATTTTGCCAATAAATGGTCAGCAAATACTGTGTCCATAAATGAGCTTCAGAATTATTCTTATCAAGGTGCTGATAATAATCAAGTGACCTTGACCAACAATAAATGGTATACTGTAGTATGGGAAGATCTAGGCTATATGGATAGTAGAGCTATCTTCATGGAAACCTCCTCTGAACCCACAGCTATTGTTTCAGTGACTGAACCTTCAGATGCTTCAGCCAATGAAATTATTGATGTAAATTTCACTCTACAGTCAAACCCAAATGCCGAAGAACACTATTATCTTCAATATACTACTGATGCTTGGGAAAATATAAATATTATTGATGCTAATGTCACTGGAACCTCTGGTTCTGTGAGTATTCCCGGTCAAGCCGAGAGCTCTGTGGTAGAGTATAATGTTTTTAGTTCAACGGTTTCAGGAATCACTAACGATGGTTTTTTATATGCAATGGAGATAAATGATAATGATGGAGCTGATTTTACATATACTGTAGGTGTTGCACTTCCCGATACCATTGGTTGGGCCAACCTTCAATGGCCGGCAAGTGGTGAAATTCTTCCTGGTGGAGATTATATAGTCTATGGACAAGCTTTCATTTATAATGTAACTAATCAAGCAGATTCTCTTTTAGAATTAAAATCTTGGGTGGGATATAGCACAACAGATAACGACCCTTCTTCTTGGACCAACTGGCTACCTGCCTATTATTTAGGTGGAGTAGGCGAAAATGATGAGTATTCTGTAAATCTTGGTGAGGTGATGAATACACAAGGAACTTATTATTATGCCACCAGATTTCAATATGAAGATCAAGAATATGAATACGGTGGTTATTCTGAATCCGGTGGAGGATTTTGGGATGGAAGTGAATATAATAGTGGAGTATTAACAGTTACTAACGATCCAACACCAGCTGAAATCACATGGGCCAATCTACAATGGCCTGGTTCAGGAGAAATAGCGCCAACACAAGAGTTTTTAGTCTATGGACAGGCTTATATTGAAGGCATTACAGATCAAGAAAATCCTAGCGATGATTTGCAAGTGTGGATTGGTTATCATACGGGCAATACTGATCCTTCAGGCTGGACCAATTGGGTGTCCGCTAGTTATTTTCAAGCTGTCGGAAATAATGATGAATATGTTTTGGACCTAGGCGCTTTAATGAATACTGATGGAGCATACTATTATGCCACTAGGTTTCAATATCTAGATCAGGATTATGTTTATGGTGGATACTCCGAAGATGGAGGAGGCTTTTGGAATGGAACTGAATATGTAAATGGTGAACTTACAGTGAACTCATCTTCAGTAGATGAAATAACTTGGGCCAATCTACAATGGCCTGGTGCTGGTGAAATTGAAGTGGAAACCGAATTTTTAGTCTATGGTCAAGCCTATATTGAGGGCATTACTGGTCAAGACGAGCCTTCTTCTGATTTAGAAGTTTGGGTGGGCTATCATGATGATGATACCGACCCTTCAACTTGGACCAACTGGATTGCTGCTGATTACTTCCAAGCTGTTGGAGATAATGATGAATATGTTTTAGACTTAGGTGCATTGATGGATGTGGAAGGGGAGTATTATTATGCCACCAGATTCCAATATCTAGATCAAGCTTTTGTTTATGGTGGATACTCCGAAGATGGAGGAGGTTTCTGGAATGGAACTGAAAATATAAATGGAATGCTCACGGTTACAGAGGCAACGCCTGATGTGATTGGCTGGGCTAATCTTCAGCATCCTGCTACAGGAGAAATTGAGCCTCTAAACGAATTTGTAGTTTATGGACAAGCCTGGATTGAAGGCGTAAGCAACCAAGCAGATTCTTTAATTGATTTAAGAGCTTGGGTAGGTTATAGTTTAGATGATACAGAGCCACAAACCTGGACCAATTGGATTCCGGCCTATTATTTAGGCGCCTCCGGAAATAACGATGAATATTCTGTTGACCTTGGAAGCCTCATGACCGATGAAGGAGTTTATTATTATGCCACACGTTTTCAATATTTCGATCAGGAAATGGTTTATGGTGGTTATTCTGCTACTAATGGTGGTTTCTGGGATGGTGTTGATAATGTCAGTGGTATTTTGACAGTTACCAATACTCCAACTCCTGATACCATAGGCTGGGCTAATATTCAATGGCCTCCTCAGGGAGAAATATTACCTGAAGAAGATTTTACCGTTTATGGGCAGGCATATATTGATGGTATTACTAGTGAATCAGATTCATTAACCGAACTTAAAGCATGGATCGGCATAAGTTCTGATGATAGCAATCCTGAAACATGGAGCGAATGGATTCCTGCTTATTATCAAGGAGAGGATGGCGATAATGATGAATATTCTGCCAATATTGGAATTCTAATGGACGAGATCGGAACTTATTATTATGCCACTCGCTTTCAATACCAAGATCAAGAAATAGTTTTTGGTGGCTATTCTGAAGAGGGTGGAGGATTTTGGGATGGAGCAAGTAATGTAAATGGGATATTAACAGTTACAGAGACTCCTGCACCAGATAGCATTGGTTGGGCCAATTTACAATGGCCTCCAGATGCTTCTATCGAACCTAATTCCGAATTTATAATTTATGGACAAGCCTATATCGATGGAATCACCCAAAGTGAGGATTCTCTTGTAGAGCTTCAAGCTTGGATTGGATATAGTTCAGACGATACTGCTCCTTCTTCTTGGACCACTTGGTATCCTGCTTATTATTTGGGCAATGATGGGAATAATGATGAGTATTCAGGAAATATTGGAACATATATTAGCGATGTCGGAACTTATTATTATGCCACTCGCTTTCAATACCAAGATCAAGATTTTGTTTATGGAGGTTTTTCTGATTCCGATGGCGGTTTTTGGGATGGTATAAATAATGTAAATGGAATACTCACTGTTACAGAAGAATTACAAGCATTCCCTGTAAACTTCAATGTTATTGATGCCACACACCTTTATAATAACATCAAGCTAAAAGGAGAAATGACTGCATGGGAAACACAAGCCATGACTCAAGATGGTGAAAATTGGTCTTTAACATTGGATGTTTTTCCTGGAACTTATGAATGGGGAGTATTAGAAGATGATGGTAGCTCCAATGGTATTTGGTTGGTAATTGGTGATAACCTAGTTGTAAATGTTGATAGTGAAGGAGTGGTTTCTGGAGATACTACTTATGTCATTACTTTTGTAGGGACCGAAGCATTAGAATTACAAACTCAGTTTTATCCCAACCCAGTACAGGATTTACTATTCATCCAATCCAACTCCATTACTCCAGTCGATTATCAGATTTTAAATGCTTTAGGAAGTTTGAAAGCTTCTGGTATTTTAGAATCCTCAAAATCGAGTATCGATTGTTCTTCATTAGAAAGTGGAATATATTTTATAAAACTGAATGATTCTCATAATCAGGCCAGTATTAAAATCATCAAACAATAAGCAAAATCAAAAAAATGAAATCGATTAAAAAAATCATACTACCATTGGCCATGGCAGCTTTTTTCATGGCATTTTGTGGCTCAACGGCATTAAAAGCACAGATTTATGCTCCCGAAGGTCTTAATATGCCTGGTTCTTGGGATGATTGGAATAACCCTCCTCAAAATTTAGTCTTGGCGGGATCTTCTCAAACTTCTGGTGGTCTCGTTCAACTTTTAGAATTAGAAACACCCATTTATCAAACCATATTCTCTGTTAGTGATAATGGTGGTGATATTCTGCCTGGCGATCATGAATTTAAATTTACCAGCGGTCCAATTGATAATATTTGGCAAAACCAATGGTCTGATGTGACTGTGGAGTTAAATACCATTCAAGAATTCGTTTATAATGGCGTTGGTGAAAATTCATCTATTTCCTTAAACAATGGGAAATCCTATGTGATGAACTATAAAAATACGGGTTACGAAAATACCTCTGTCATTTTTATGGAGTTAAGTGCAATGCCCGTTTCTATTCTTAATGTGGCTCAATCACCTATGTTGCCTAATTCTTCTGATGTGGTGAGTGTTTTTGTTGATTTGAGTGATGCGCCTTCTACTGAAGAAAAATTCTATATTCAATATTCTAGCAATGGCTGGACAAGCTCAGATTATATTGAAATGACGCCTTCTGGTACTCAGCTATTGGCCGAGATTCCTTCTTTTGAAGATGGCGTGGAAGTGGAGTATGATATCTTCTCCACTATTTCTACTAATCCAAATACCAATAGAGATTTAATGACCATTCACTTTGATAATAATAGCGGAAATCATTATTCTTATGAAGTGGGTGAAGAATTAAGCTGTGGTTCTTCTTTAAGCTTGATTGGTACTGACCCTGCTTTCCCTATGACTGAAACTTCATTGCTGATTACCTTTAATGCAGAATTGGGAAATGCTGGATTGGCTGGCTATGAAGGAGATATTTATGTCCATACTGGAGTTATTACCAATTTAAGTACCAGCCAAAGCGATTGGAAATATGTGAAAACTGCTTGGGGTGAAAATACACCCGAAACTAGATTAACTCGTTTAGATGCTGACCTTTACGAATTGAGTATTTCTAATGCAAGAGCTTATTATGAAGTTCCTCAAGGTGAGGATATTCTAGAACTAGCACTCGTATTCAGAAGTGATGAACCTGTTGGAGATAATTATCTAGAAGGAAAAACAGCAGATAATCAGGATCTTTTTGTGACTATTTATAAGGATGAGTTGAATGTGAAAATCACTTACCCTTCTTCCAATTCCCCATTAGTTAGTCCGAATACTTTAGTACCTGTTTGTGTATCGGCCATTCAATCTCAACACATTGAATTATTTTTAGGGGACAGTTTAATGAATACCACTGCTGATGAGTCCATCGTATTTGGTTTAAATACTGCCAATTTAAGCAGTGGTTCCCATTGGTTAATTGCAAAAGCAAGTACAGGAAAAGAAGAAGTTTTAGATTCTGTAATGATATTTCTGAGAGGAAATCAAGTGATTGAAGAATTACCAGCAGGTATGAAAGCGGGTATTAATTATTTGGATGAACAATCAGTCACTTTAGTATTACACGATCCTTCTAAAGCTAAAGATTTTGCCTTTGTGATTGGTGATTTCAATAACTGGAATATCAATGAGCAAGCTTATATGAAACGCAATGTCAATGGTGATTATTATTGGATAACCATAGATGGATTAACAGCAGGTGAAGAATATGCTTATCAATATTATATCGATGGGGAACTCACTTTGGCCGATGCCTATTGCGAAAAGATTCTAGACCCATGGAACGATAAATATATTCCAGAAACTACTTATCCTAATTTAAAAGCTTATCCTGCAGGAAAAACCACAGGAATGGTAAGTGTTTTAGAAACTGGCCAAGAAGCTTATGACTGGAATATTGAAAACTTCACACCAGTGGCTATCAACGAAACCCAATCTAATTTAATCATCTATGAATTATTAATTAGAGATTTTGTAGGAGATCAGAGGATCGCTTCGGTTATGGATTCTCTCGATTATTTAAAGAATTTAGGGGTAACAGCTATTGAGTTGATGCCAGTACAAGAGTTTGAAGGTAATGACAGTTGGGGCTATAATCCAGCTTTCTATTTTGCTCCTGATAAAGCATACGGAACTAAAAATGATTATAAAGCCTTTATAGATGCATGCCACCAAAGAGGTATTGCCGTCATTCTCGATGTGGTTTATAATCATAGTTTTGGTCAGTCGCCTTTGGTATTGATGTATTGGGATGGCGCTAATAATATGCCAGCTACCAATAATGCTTATTATAACCAAAGCCCTACGCATCCTTATAGTCCCGGCTACGATTTCAATCATGAAAGCTATCATACCCAAGATTTTGTAAAACGCTCTTTGCAATTCTGGATGGAAGAATATAAAATAGATGGTTTCCGTTTCGACCTTTCCAAAGGATTCACCCAGAACTATACCGGTGACGATGTGGCTTCTTGGAACCAATACGATGGAGGCAGAATCTACAGGCTGACCGATTATTATAATTTCATTAAATCTGTTGATCCTGATACCTATGTGATATTAGAGCATCTTTCGGATAATGACGAGCAAAAGGAATTAGCCAATTCGGGTATGTTGCTTTGGGGAGTGATGACATCGGAGTTTAAACAAGTGAGCATGGGCTGGGAGTCTAGCTCCAATTACGACTGGGCCTATTATTCTGACCGTGGCTTCACTTATCCCAATTTAATACCATTTATGGAAAGCCACGATGAGGAGCGCTTGATGTATGAAAACCTCACCTATGGAAACGAATATGGCGATTATTCAGTGAAGGATTTATCCACAGCCTTAAATCGTCAGCAGGGGATGGCCATGTTATACTATATGGTTCCTGGGCCAAAGATGATTTGGCAATTTGGAGAGTTGGGCTACGATTATAGTATCAACCATTGTCCTGATGGTAGTGTGAGTGAAGACTGTAGAACCAGCCAAAAACCCATAGAATGGGAATATTTCAATGAGATAGATCGACAAGAAGTTTATCAGAGCTATGCCGCCATGGCCAAGCTCAAAACCTCTCAAGAAGCTTTTATGTATGGGGAATTTGGTAAAGACTTAAATGGAATGGTCAAAAGAGCTTGGTTGACTCATTCTACACTAAATATATGTGCTGGTTTTAATATGGATGTGACTACACAAAATGCCACTCCAGGATTCCATCACGATGGCACTTGGTATAATTACTTTACTGGTGAAAGCATAGAAGTGAGCGGAGGCTATAGTATGGACTTAGAAGCAGGTGAGTTTTACTTGTTCACCGACCAAAACCTAGGAAAACCCTATGTTTCCTTAACCATGAAGGTACTCAGAGAAGAGGATTCAACTCCAATTGCTCAAGCTTCTGTTTCTCTACAAGGATTTGGAACAACCACAACCAATGCACAGGGAGAAGCTTATTTCTTGCCCTCCTCCAATCAGAATTATAGCTATGAGGTAATATCTGGAAGTCAGAAAGCCAGTGGAAATATCAATATTGGGGAGTCCAATAAAGTAGAAACCATTTATCTAATAAATGCAGATGCTTTAGCCGAATTAGAAGAGACTCAAATCTTAGTTTATCCAAACCCTACAAGCGAGAATTTTATTATAGAAAATGCAGATGGTTTCCAATTACAAATCTATTCCTTAGAAGGACAATTGCTTTTGGAAAAATCAAATTTGAATAGCATGGAAAGCATCAATTTGAAAAAATGGCCCGCAGGTATCTACCTCCTTTATTTTAAGAATGATGTGAGCTTTTTTAGCCAGAAATTAATTAAGAAATAAATATTTTCCCTATATTTGGGGATTGAATTGATTAACATTTAAAATTTAATATATGAAACGTGTTTTACTTTTAGGAGTTTTGTTTACCACATTTGTTTTATTTGCAGGGGGTAAGGTATTAGCTCAACCATCTGGTTATTATTGGACTACTAACTTTACTTCCGGACCCAATTCCGGTGAATTCATTATTAATTCACCTGTGAATGGGATCGAAAGTCGCACGGTTGAGGCTGAATCAATAGACAATACTTTCCATATTGATTGGGATTTTCTTTATAATGAATGGTTTAATGAGGACATTACATTAGATGTGCCTTTTGTTTTAACATTTCATGGAGGTGATGGATTAACTAAAACATCAACAATTAATACTGCACCTGTTATCGGGAAGTTTTATACATGTAATATTGAGGGATTAGATTATTCTGATAGAAATGCTATAATCATGGAAACTGATAATACTCCTCAATCATTTCATGCAACAGCTTCCACAGCTGTAAGTACTCCTTCTACTGTATGGCCAAGTCAGGATGTTGTGATAACAATTACTTTAGCCGGTAATAAGTCTGCGCAAGAAAAGGTTTTTGTTCGATATAGTGATGATGATTTTTCAACTTCAAAGGTAGTTGAAGCTTCTGGAGCAGGAAGTACGTGGAATGCAGCAACTGCAACTATTCCAGGAGCAGATAATGTTGGTGGAACAACTATTAAATATTATGCATATTCTACTACTGTTTCAGCTGTAGATGCTTCTAATCATGATTTAATTTCTTTAAATGTGGGAAATAGTGGAGGTTCGAACTATTCATATACTGTCGAAAGTTCCTATACAACAAAAGCTGGAGCAACTACTTGGAGTTCTACTTCATCATGGGATGCAGGAGTTGTTCCCGTTAGTGGTGAAGCAGTTACTATTCAAGACAATATTACATTAGAAGGAGATGTTACTGTTTCAAATATGACTGTTGAATCAGGAAAAACTTTTAGTGTTGCTTCAGGAGGTTCTATTAAAACTAATGGAAGTTTAACCAATAATGGAATTGTTGAACTTTTATCTATTTCTAGTAAGTCTTCACGCTTGGCACCACCAACAGGTTCTTTGATTGTAGACGGAGGAATTTCAGGGAGTGGATATTTTTCTGCTTCTTTAGATGTGGTAGGTCATAATGATGTTTCTGACGAAGGATGGCATTTATTATCATCGCCTATTGATGGTTATGTTATATCAGGGTCGGTTTTTGAACCTGGAAGTGGAAACGATGATCTATATAAATGGGATGAAGCTTCAGGTACATGGTTTAATTATCATGGAACAGGTTTCGCAACCTTTGATGAAGGAATAGGATATTTATGTGCCTATAAAACTTCTGCTACTAAGACATTTTCTGGTACTATTGTAAATAGCGATATAGAATCTATAGATTTAGCTTATTCTGCCGGAGGTATTGATGATAATTGGCATTTATTAGGTAATCCTTTTACTAGTGCTTTAGATTGGGGAGCTGGAACATGGGGTATATCAAATATTAGTGTTCCTCAAGTTTATGATGAGGCTTCTAAAGCATATGTTGCAGTTAATGCTTTAGGAGATATCATTCCAGCCATGCAAGGTTTCTTTGTACAAACTACAAATGCTACAAACTCCATAACCATACCTAAAGATGCTAGAGTTCATGATTTTACCAATTGGTATAAAGATACTGATGAGAATTCTAATACCATAAAACTACAATTGGTAGGTTCTGAAATGGAATCAAAAGATTTATTTATGGTAGGTTTTGATGAAAATTCTAGTGAAGCTTATGATATTGAATTTGATTCTCATAAATTATTTAGCTTGGCAAATGTGCCTCAGTTTTTTATGCAGAATGAATCAGGGGAGCAGTTTTCAGTTAATTATTTAGCTAATGATGGAAATGAAAAAAAGATTCCATTACATATTAAAGTTCCTGCAGCTGGTACTTATACCATTAGTGTAGCAGAGAATGAATTAGCGGCTAATTCTAAAGTTTATTTAGAAGATAAATTCTCAAATCAGCAAATTGAGCTTATCGGTGAGCAATCATATACTTTTGTTGCAAGTGAAGAAGATAATGAAGATAGGTTCCTACTTTATTTTAATAAGGCCACAGGAATAAACGAACTAGCCAAAGACAATCTCCAAGCTTATATCTCAGGTCAAAACCTATATATTTTAGGGGAGTCTGGACCAGCACAACTAGAGGTCTTCGATATTCAAGGGAAGCAATTAGTGAGTGAGCAAATTGTGTTGGACGAGAATTATAAAAAAGCATTATCTTTGCCATCAGGCATTTATGTAGTTCGTGTTCAGAATAGCGAATTTGTGAAGTCTAATAAAGTAATCATCAAATAAGGGAGAACTAAACATGAAAAAATTAGCAATAAAAACTTTAATGATATTCAGTTTCAGTTTAATTTCTTTAGGCCTCTTCGCCGACCCTCCAGGTATGCCCGGTGGTCATGGTACTGACGGTGACGCTCCTCCAGGTGGTGGTGCTCCCATTGGTGCAGGAATTGGCATTATGGTAGCCCTTGGTGCTGCTTATGGTGGTTTCCGCATGAAGAATAATGAAGAATAGAAAATACATATATAATATGATACAAGCCCTTCCAATTTTGGAGGGGCTTTTTTTGTGAAAAAACAAAACCACTAATGCTTTGATAAAAATGTTGAACAAAACAAGTTACATTAAAAATTATGGGAAGCAATGGTTTTTAGCCTTTTCATAGTTACAATGCTATTAAGCATTAATAAACTTAGAAATTAGGCGGGGTGGCTTTTCCCAAACACGACGAAGTGTAATCGGTGAATTATAGAATGTTAGATTTTTTATCTGTTGCTAGTTTGTTTTATTTGCCAGATGGAGCTTCGCAAGACTAAATGGCTATTTAGTCTTACTTCGGTTCAGCCAAGGGCTTGTGCTGACCGAAGCGTCAGTGCTTTAGCTTTTAAAATAATGATATTGGAGGTGATTGAAATAAAACCGACTGCTTTGGTTCTGATAAATATGTACAGTCAACAGGTCATTAGTTTTCTACTTTGCTAGAAAAATCAATATTCTAGAAGAGGCGGGTAGGCAATTGTTTGGGAAGTTTCTGTTTCCTTACTGACAGGTAGTCGTCAGTATGGCTTTTTGCTTACTTTTTTCCACAAAAAAGTATGATCCAGTATTATTTTCTTAAAAGGGTGTCAAAATCTACTATTGGATAGGTTTAATCCCAGTTGTAATACGATATTGAAACGGCTATAATTTAAATCTACACTCGATATTATGCCTAATGAAGCGAAACATCAATTCATATTTACTATTCCTAAATCCGAACTCTAAATTCTGATTCTCCCCATAAAAATTTACATGAGCCATTAAAACCACTAGTGCTTTAATTACAATGTTGTACTAAACAAGTTTCATATAAAGAAAGATTCTTCACTTCATTGCATTACATTCAAAATGACAGCACATTAGAATACATCAGAGAGAAGGAAGGGGTTTGCTAAAATAGTCGTCATTCCGATGCGTAGTGAGGAATCTTTAATAATTATTTAGGACGCTAATGCTTTGATAATTAAAAATTATAACATTAGTTTAACTGTCTGTCTATTTTCTAAACTCATATTTTTACACTTATAAAAATTACAACTAATTTACTTTAACAAAAACCTATTTATATGAGAAAATTTACTTTATTACTTTTATCTTTTACTTTGGCAGCTATGGTATCAGCTCAGATTAAAACATCAGTTTTAGGAGATGGATCAGTGTTTGTAAACAACACAAAAGAAGTTGCACTCTATGATCAATTAGCTCCTTGGGTAACTGCAGTTGCCTCGCAGCAATTTCCTGATTTTGGAGACAGTCGTTTGCAAGCAGCTGATGACTTTACAGTTCCATCAGGACCTGGATGGGATGTTTCGCGGGTCGAGATTTTAGCTACACCATCTATAGCCGTTCCATCTTTTCCGGATGTGACTTTTATTATTGAAATATATGAAAATGATGGCGGACTTCCAGCTGCAGTGCCTTTTGCTGTAGCAGATAATTTATCTTTTACAGAAAGTGCAGGATTATATTCAATCACTTTAAATAGCCCAATGTATTTGCCTGCGGGTGATTATTGGATTAGTGTGATGCCAAATATGGCTTTTGGTTTATATGGACAACTTTTTTGGGGATTTGCTGATGGAACACAAATTGGAAACGAATTGCATGTTCAAGACCCAGATGGTTTGACAGGTGGTACTTATCCACCAACATGGGGAGCTGGAAGTACTGTTTGGCCTATTTATTCAGCTTATAATTCTTCATTTGCTATTTATGGAGAAGATGCTTCTCCAAGTGTCCCTCTTAATAATTGGGCCTTGATTATTGGTGGAATGCTAATTATTGGCTTTACTTTAGTGAGAGTGAAAATGATAAATTAGAATGATTGAAATTGAAATACTGTTGATGAGCCCTTCCAATTTTGGAGGGGCTTTTTATTTTTAACACCATTTCATATTTTACTATATTTAATACTAATATGGATTTAAATCTATCGGTTTACCGCGTAGCGGTTAAGGCTTTGTATAAAACTTAGCACATGTTTTTTTTCTTCCCCGTAGGGGATACACTTTGATTTAAGCCTAGAAATGATAGTATATGTAAGACATTTGAGCCTTTAACCATTTTGGTTTACCTTTTGTAAATACCGATACATTATTAATGTGGCTTTAAGATTGAAAGGAACTTAAGATACATTTTGATTAGCCATCAGTATTTACCTATTTCCAAGGAACAAAGTGCCGCTCTTTTTATAAAATTGGGATACTAATAATAAACTTTAGGTACAGAGAACCGTTCTATTTAACAATAGATCTAAGGAAAGCAAATCACAGCCCACAATAAAAAGCGAAATTCCATTAGAATTTCGCTTTTTTAAACAGGACAAAATCCTGAATCATATTTTCAATAGAATACTATTTCAAAGCATTCAATAATTTACCACCTAATAATTTACCACCTTTTTTCTCCACATAATTTACAATAACTGGAGTAAACAAAGCTACTTTGTCGGCGCCTATTCCTAATTTCTCAAATTGTGCTTGAACCTTAGGCATGCCGGTAAGTGTTGTGGCAGCTGAACTCAATAAACTAGTATTTCCACCACTCAAAGATGGTACAGCATCTAAATATCCTTGCATATCTGGTACGGCATTAGCAAGGTCTTTAAAGTCACCAGCATTCATTTTTCCTTCTGCCATTTCGAATAATGCACCTGCACCACCCATGGCTTGTTCCTTGTTAACACCAGTCTCCGACATGATATTTTCTACTAGGTTTCCAGCGTCTTTTGTCTTTGAAGCTAAATCAAATTGTGCAAAACTGCCCATGGTAAAAATAGATACAAATAATAAGCTTAGTAAAATTCCTTTTTTCATTTGTTTTTAGTTTTTGTTAATTTTAGAGTTGCAAATATACTGCAAATAAGGCTTTTAGAATAGTTAAAATCTTGCAAATAGAAATCTAATCGTTTTATGAAAAATCATAACTTTACACAAATTATAAACACATGGATTCATTAATAAAGCTCCCAAATATTGCTAAAATATTAGCTCAAAAGCTCCATCATGTAGAAGTGAATACAGCTGGAGATTTAATAGCTTTAGGCAGTGAAAATGCAATCATAAAAATAGCAACAATTGATAGTGAAGGGGTATGTATTAATATGTTGTATGCTATTGAAGGGGCTATACAAAATATTCGTTGGCATGATTTACCCAGAGAGAGAAAGAAAGATTTAAAGTTATTTTTTCAAACCTTGAATAAGAGTTAATATCATAAATAATGGAATTATCTGATGGAATAGTCACACTTAGGGAATTTAGGGAAGAGGATGTTGCTATCATTACTGCTATAGCTAATAATGCTAAAATAGCTAGTAATCTCCGCGATGGTTTTCCTCATCCTTATACCAAAGAGGATGCCGCAATGTTTATAAAAAATGCACAAAAAAGGATTCCTCCAAGTATTTTTGCCATCGAATTTGAGGGGCATTATATTGGAAACATTGGTTTGCATCAAGGGCAAGATGTTTATAGAAAATCAGCTGAAATTGGCTATTTCATTGGTGAATCCTATTGGGGAATGGGTTTGACAACTAGAGCAGTAACATTAATTACTGATTATGGCTTCAGTATCTTAAACCTCATTAGAATTGACACTGGCATCTACGATCATAATAAAGCTTCTATGCGTGTATTAGAAAAATGTGGCTACCATAAAGAAGCTATTTTTGAGAAAGCTATTTTTAAAAATGGTAAAATCATAGATGAACATCGGTATGCAATAATAAACCCCAATTTATAGGTCTATTTCCTTATCAATCTTAGGTAAATAATTATACCTCAAGGTTTCATTATTTCTAATATATTTGCCTTTCAACACACATCAATTAATCATTATACTATGAAACGAGTATTATCATTATTTCTGCTAAGTATTATCATCATGCCATTATGGGCTGCTTGGCTAAATAAAGTTCCAGTAACTATTAACCAAGCCGACGGAACTACAATCACTGCTTTTGCCACAGGCGATGAATTTTATAACTGGATACACGATGAACAAGGTTATACCCTTTTATTGAATGAGGAGGGTTATTTAGCCTATGCCATTTTACAAGGTGATGAATTGGTAGCCAGTAGTTTTAGAGTTGGACAAGTGGAGCCTAGCCAGGTGGGATTATATCCTGGAATCAATATTCCCTCTAGTAAAATGGAGAAAATTAGATTATCTTTTCTTGCTCAAACCAAAGAAATGGAGCAAAAGGCTGGTATAACAAAATCGATAGCTGATGCCGAAGGAAATTTGAATAATCTGGTGGTTTATATCAGATTTGCAGATCAAAGTGATTTCAATATTGACACTTCTCTATATTTGAGTATGTTCAATAATAATGAAGAAGACTATAATAGTATGTTCAATTATTTTCAGATGGTGAGCTATGGCAGCTTGTTTTTAACATCAACTGCATATCCTATTCCAGAAGATAATATGGTAATTAGTTATGTGGACGAGCACAATAGAAATTATTATGAGCCCTATCATGCTGTAAACAATCCAGAAGGTTATTCAGATGGTCAAAGGTCAGAAAGAGAGTTTCTGTTATTGAAGAATGCAGTAGAATATATTGCTGATGAAGTGCCAGAAGATTTAGATTTGGATTATAATAATGATAATAGAGTGGACAATGTTTGTTTTATTGTAAAGGGTGGACCAGGAGCTTGGGCTGATTTATTATGGCCTCACCGTTGGTCATTATATGGCGAAGATGCTTATATCAATGGAAAACAAGTTTGGGATTTTAATTTCCAGTTGGAGTCTAGTCTTAATGCCAGTGGAGTAGGTGTTCTTTGTCATGAAATGTATCATTCCCTTGGTGCCCCTGATTTGTATCATTATAACCAAGATAACTTTACCCCAGTAGGTCGCTGGGATGTGATGGAGCAAAATCAAAACCCTCCACAATCTATGGGTGCGTATATGAAACATATTTATGGCGGTTGGATTGATGAGATTCCAGAAATCACTGAATCTGGATATTATACTTTAAACTCTTTAGATCAAGCTGAGAATAATGTTTTTAAAATAGCCTCCCCAAATCACAATTGGCAATACTTTGTATTGGAGTATAGAAAAAAAGAAGGAACCTTTGAATCTCAGCTTCCAGGAAGTGGACTGCTGGTTTATCGTATTGATGGTAGCATGGAAGGACAAGGAAATGCAAGTGGCCCTCCAGATGAAGTATATCTATATAGAAAAGGGGGAACACCAACAGTAAATGGATCTACTGGTCAAGCTCATTTAAGCCTTGAAACCGATAGAACTGCTTTAACCAATGAAACCGATCCTAGACTATTTTTAACTAATAATGATTTCGGAGGAATTGAAATCACCGAGGTATCTTCTGCAGGGGA
Organism: Lentimicrobium sp. L6; assembly: GCF_013166655.1. Classification (NCBI taxonomy): domain Bacteria; kingdom Pseudomonadati; phylum Bacteroidota; class Bacteroidia; order Bacteroidales; family Lentimicrobiaceae; genus Lentimicrobium; species Lentimicrobium sp. L6. Next base: position 31,909 of record NZ_JABKCA010000032.1, on the reverse strand, counting down.
AACCATCAGCTTTTTTGTGAATATGCCAGGTGAACCCTTAGCTAATTTTGAAGCGGATGCTACCATTATCTGTCCAAATCAGGTCGTAACCTTTAGTGATAAATCTGCTGGATTACCTGAGGATTATCAATGGAATTTTACACCTGATGATGTTGCTTTTATGGACGGCACAGATGCTAATTCTTCAAGTCCTAAAGTGGTTTTTAATAGCGAGCAGAATTACTCCGTGTCTTTGAGTATAGATAATGAATATGGAAATTCTGATGTGACTAAAAACGATTATATTCAATTTACCAGCGCAGAATTGCCTTTTATGGCGCAATTTGAGGAGGGCAATTTAAATTCAAAATCCTTTTATGTTTTAAATCCTGATGGACAAATAGGCTGGAAAACCATGCCTGTTAATGGTAACGGAAGTGCCTTGGCTGCCGGAATGCAAATTAGAAAAAACTATACCGTAGGTGATAGAGATGGTTTGGTGACTCCTCCCTTTGATTTTACTTCTTATTCAAATATGGATTTACAATTTGAATATGCTTATGCCAAATATATGCAGAACTTTTCCGATTCTTTGATTGTTTATGTTTCAGTAGACTGTGGAGCTTCTTGGGAAAGAATCTTTGAAGGTGGTGATGATGGAACAGGAAGCTTTTCCACCGCCCCAAGAATAGAGGAGGAGTTTATTCCTGCATTATCCGATGATTGGTGTGGTCATGGCTATGGAGCCGAATGCTTAACCTTAAATTTAAATGCCTACTTGGGTTTTGAGAGTGTACGAGTGATGTTTGAGACCTACAGTCAGTTAGGAAATAATTTATATCTAGATAATATTGTTATTGCTCCCAATGTTGGATTGGAAGAGAATTTGATTGAAGATGAAATGGTGATTTCGCCAAACCCAGCAAATCATCAAATAAGGCTAGAAAATATCTCTAATATTCACAGCTTGCAAGTATTTGATATTTATGGTAGACTTATATGGGAATTAAACGATTCTATTAAAGATAATTCTGTAGATCTAGATATCTCAAAATGGAATTCTGGAGTTTATATCATTAAACTCGATGGAAAAACGACTCGTAAGTTTGTAAAAGAATAAGTGGAGATAAATAATATAGAAAAGCCAGCTCTATGCTGGCTTTTTTTATGCTATCAATTTTTTCCAAACTTCTATTAGCTTTATAGAGGTTTCCGATTCGGGGGCAAATTCTATAATGCTTTGTTCCTGAACCATGGCTTCTGTAAATTGCTCGTCAAACTTTATTTGCGCCATTAATTCTATGTTCTCTTGGGTTAAATACTCCTTTAGCTCCTTCGATTTTTCTATATTGATATCATATTTATTAATGATAGCTTTCATAGGAATCTTAAAATCTCTAACAAGTGAGATTAGTCTTTTAATGTCATGGATGCCAGAATTACTAGGTTCTATGACGAGAAGAACAAGATGTGTTGCTGAAAGTGATGAAATTACAGGGCAGCCGATTCCTGGAGGGCCATCATTGAGGATGATGTTATTTTTGTGCTTTTTTGCTAATTCTTTGGCTTGTTTTCTAACTTGCGTCACAAGTTTTCATGAATTTTCCTCTCCTGCACCCATATGCGCATGAACCATATTGCCAAATCTAGTTTCAGAAATACACCAAAAATTATTGATGCTTCGGCTCGACTTGATGGCATTACTTGGACATACTCTTTCACATAATCTACATCCTTCGCATTGAAATGGATTGACTTGATAATGATTTTCTTCATTAATATGAATAGCATCGAAGCGACAATATTCTTTACATAATCCACAATTACTACAGATTTCAGTATTGATTTCTGCTAGCCAGGCTCCTTCAAATATTTCTTTATTAATAATATTGGGATTCAGAATCAAATGTAAATCGGAAGCATCTACATCACAATCACAAAATACTGTGTTTTGAGCTAATGAAGCCAAAGCTGCTGTAACGCTGGTCTTTCCAGTGCCTCCTTTGCCGCTAAGTATGGTGATTTCAGTCATGTTGATTCATTTTGTTGATGAGTTTAATGCTCAAATTAGAGAGAATGTCTTCGAATTCATGTGAACCTTTCTTTAGCAGTTCTCCTTTTGAATACTGTGATGCAAAGGTTTTTGAGAAGGGTATTTCCGCTAATAGTTCTATGTTTTTTTCCTTGATATATTGATGGGTTTTATCAAATCCAAGGCCTGCTTTATTAACGATGATACCAAAAGGAATATCCAACTCTTTTACCAATTCCACCGTTAGTTTTAAATCGTGTAAACCAAAAGGAGTGGGTTCTGTTACCAAAACTATATAGTCGGATTCACTTATGGTTTCTACCACCGGACAGCTGGTTCCAGGAGGAGCATCATATATAATGATAGAAGAATTTTGAGGAGTCAGCTTTTTTAGGCTTCTGATTAAGCTAGTTTGCATGGGTGACCCAATTTTTAATAGCCCTTCTATAAGATAGTTTTGGGCTTCTATGTGATAGGTTTTCATTTTACCTAATTCAGAGTCAGTTTCAAAAATAGCTTGGTCTTGACAGACATAGAGACAAGCTCCACAAGAATGACAAAGGCTGGGATCTATTTTAGTGTATTCAACTGGTGGAATAACAGTAATCGCATTAAATTCACAATATTCAATACATTTCTGGCAATAAGTACAATTTTCCGAGTTGATATTGGCAACTTGCTGATTGATGATCTCAGTACTTATGATTTTTGCATCTGGAAAAAACAAACCATCATTGGGTTCTTCTACATCGCAATCTACTAAAAAACTAGGGTGTACTCTACCAAGAGCGTGAAAAAGCTGAACCGAGATACTCGTTTTTCCCGTTCCTCCTTTTCCGCTGGCCACAGCTATTTTAAAAGGCATAATATGTTGTATTAGCTATTCTAATATGAAGCTTTCACAAGGTTTCTACTAAAAGTCTAAGTCTTTATTTCAACAATATCTTATGGTGTTTATTGATTTTTACTTTTCTTATGTTAGTAGTGACTTTTTGTTAAGTTTCGAAATCAAAATAATGTAATTAGTCTTCTGCAGAAGCGTCATCGTAGCGGAAGCGATGATGCTTTTTTTGACCTTTTCCACGGCCTAATCCGTTTCTTTTTCCAAATACCTTGGATATTTTTTCATTTTCAAGTTCCCAATCTTCATCTGAAGTTTTAGGCTTTCTATCTTTGGGATTGCATTTTCCCATTCTTTTACCACTTTGGTTACCATCACCAAATGGTGGCCCTTGTCTGTTAAAACCAGGCATAATGTTTGTTTTTAAATGAATTATGAAATTAACTTTATAATTTCTGCAATGGTGATTTCATCATTTTCAAAAATGACCATTTGAATTTTAAACTTCTCTAATAACTCTTTTGCTTTTGGTCCAAAGTCACCAGAAATAACCTTTTGTGCTCCTAAGGCTATCATTTTTTCTGCGGCTTTAGTTCCAGCACCACCTTGAGCCTCCGCAAATTCATTCTTGTGAAACTCTATTTGCATAGTTTCTGAGTCGAATAAGCAAAAATAAGCGCCTCTTCCAAATCTTAAATCAAATGTTGATTCCTCCTGATTTTCTTTTGCTGTAATTACTGTCTTCATCTTTTATTTTTCTGGGTTAATGGATTGGAAATTCTCTGATTGACATAGAGGGCAATGAAACTGATCTGCTTGAGGTGGTAAGGAGAACTTGGAATGGCATTTTTTGCATTGATACCAGTCTTTATCTAAAACAGCATGGCCATAGACTGTGATGATTTCTCTTGTTTCAGTAAGGGCAATAGCTATTTTTTGTCTTGCTGATGCATAAATCCTTGCAAAAGTAGGACGTGATACTCCCATTATCTTTGAAGCCTCCAATTGACTTAAAGAATCATAATCAGCTAGTTTAATAGCTTCATATTCCTCGTAATATAGTTCAACTGGGATTTTGCTCGATTTCTTATTTCCATAAGGTTTATAGCCTCTGAAACTAGGTGGAGCAACAACTTTTCTTAGTCTTCTTCGTCTTGGCATATGATAATTTCTTTTGCAAATATAATGAGAATAATCTCATTATAAACATTTGAGTCATCTATTTTTTCTAAAGACAGCTGTAGAAAAAATAGGAACACTCAAATATATTAATTATTCGGAAATAAAAGGAATTGAAGTACCTGAATTAATAAGTAAAATGGTTTAGAGGATAAGATAAAGAATACTTAGCAATAAATGGGTTTTGAAATGTAGGGTCTACAATTTGTCGGTTCATTGGCTGATGTCAATAGCCAATGAAGGTCTTTTTTGGCTAAAGGCATTAAATATGATTTTTTTTACCCAAAGATTTCATAAAAGAAATGCTGAATTAAATCAGGTTTTAAGGCGATAGTGAAAACGAAACCAAATACCCCGCCCCAGAAATGGGCATCATGCCCCACATTATCTTGGGCTTTTTTATCCATATAAATAGAGTAAACCAAATATAAAACTCCGAATACAATTGCTGGAATACCTATAGGAATCAGAAATAAATATATTTTACCCATGGGGTTGAAAAGAATGGAAGAAAATAAAATAGCAGATACTGCACCACTGGCACCAACTGCATTATAATATGGATTGTCTTTATGTTTACCAAAGGAGGATGCATTAGCCACCAACAATCCTCCTATATACAGAACCAGGTAAAAAAAGATGGCTTTCCCAGGAAAAACTACTTGAAAATATTGAACCACAATGGAGCCAAATGACCAGAGAACAAACATATTAATACCTAAATGCATCCAATCTGCATGTATTAAACCATAGCTTCCTAGTCTCCAATATTCCTTATTGTTTTTAATAATATAGGGATTGAATTTTAGTTTTGCAAAAAGCTCAGGTCGGTTCCAAGCTAACATAGAAACTAATACCGTTACGGCAATAATAGCGTAATTGATGATCATTTTTCAGAGTTCTATAATGCATTGCAAATAATTGATTCTTGAGTATTGCAAATCAATTATCAATTATCCACATTTTACATCAATTTTTATTTTCTTGTTCCAGTTTCTACTTTCCCTTTTTCGTAATCAAATTCGCTACCGCCCATACTGTGAGGAATCATATACATGGCAAATAATACCATAAATGCAATAATTGGGAATAATCTGTTGGCAGGTCGTTTTAATAAGATTAAATAGGCAATAAACCAGAATCCCCAGCCAAAGATGGTTTTGTTATCTGTCCAGTCTCCACCATAAGGCCACCCTGTCCAAAAATCTCCAAAGGCCATCCATTGTACAATCGGCCCTAGGATAAGTCCGCCAACTGTTAATGAAATTAGGGTGTTTCTAGCGTATTTTCTAGTTCTGTCACCTTTAAAAAAAGCTTCTAATCCAGTTCTAAGGCTAAATAGCATGGCCATAAACATAAAGAAGATATGAGGGATTAAAATATATGAAGCCACTTCTCCTTTAAACCTGATCACAACAGGTTCTTCGTTAATGATGTATTCATCATTCCCATCAATAAGCTTAACCAGATATTCTAGTTTACCAGCTGGAGGCTGCTGTGGAAGTTTTGCAATTCCAGATTCTCCATCTCTTAGCATAGGAACGGAAGTCCAATCCTCATCCATTTTAAATCTTTTATATTCAACCACGCCTTTCACATTCTCAGGGAAATCCAATTTGATTTCAGCATCACTTTCACCTCCATGAGAGCGGAGGAGCTTAAAGGAATAAGATTCACCTTTCATAGAGATGGTTACTCTTTTAGGATGAGTAGGGCCTGTTAATCGTTGGTAGATAGCAGTTGAAACAGTAAAAATAACTGCGAATATCCAAAGTAAAATTGAATTGGTTTTGCTGACCATAGTATTAGGTTTTTGTTTGATGTACAAATATATGTTTTTGTTTTATTTCTTCATTAATCTTTAGTAAAACGAATCTTATGAAGTATTTTACACTTCACACTTCACACTTCCTACTCCAAGCTTCATACCTCAGGCCTCTTTTTTACCACCCACATAGGTCCTCCAGCATCAAGTTCTATACGACCCACTCGCCTTCGGTATTCACTTTTTCAAGCTTGACGGTTTCAAGGGTATTAATTTTGCTTTCATCGAAAGGAGCAGAAATAGGAACGTAATTTTCTGTTAGACCATTCATTTTTCCATTTCTATGTGCACCTTCCCATAATACGATATGTTCGGTATCGGCATTGATTCTATAGAAATCTCTTTTCTTTTGCTCACCAAGGGCATGAAGTCTCTTGCTTCTATCTTTCTTGTCGGCTGGTTTTACTTTGGCCTCCATTTGAGATGCTTTTGCCTCGGGGCGGTCGCTATAAGTAAACACATGTAGATAGGATAGAGGAAGCTCCTCAATAAATTGGTAGGTATCCATAAAGTGCTCCTCAGTTTCGCCAGGGAATCCAATAATCACATCAGCAGCAATACAAGCCAATGGCATTTTCTCTTTGATACTTTTTACTCTATTTTCAAATACTTCTCTCTTATACTTTCTTTTCATTAAAGCCAGCATTTCGTCAGAACCACTTTGCAAAGGAATGTGAAAGTGAGGAAGAATCTTTTTAGACTGAGCTACATGGTCTATGATTTCGCTGGTGAGAAGGTTGGGTTCAATGGAGCTGATTCTAATCCTTTCTAAGCCTTCCACTTTTTCTAAAGCAATAAGTAGATCATAGAATTTCTCATCTCTACCTTTTCCAAAAGTTCCAATGTTAACTCCAGTCAAGATGATTTCTTTCTGCCCTTGAGCAACTACTTCCATAGCTTGTTTTACTGTGTTTTCAACAGTATCGCTCCTGCTTCTTCCTCTGGCAAATGGAATGGCACAAAAAGTACAATAATAATCACAACCATCCTGAACTTTCAAAAAGGTTCGAGTTCTGTCATCAATGCTATAAGCTGGGCTAAAATCTTTATCTTTTAAGATGGCTTCGTTGCTACTAAAGCAGTTTCCATCAAAATTTTCAACATGGTTGATAAGCTTGAACTTCTCTTTATTACCCAGAATGAAGTCTACATTTTCGAATGCTTCTAATTCCTTAGTGCGAAGTTGAGAATAACAACCGACTATGGCAACTTTCGATTTTGGATTTAACCTCTTAGCCCGACGAACAGCTTCCTTACATCTCTTCTCTGCATTATCAGTTACTGTACAGCTATTAATGACATATACATCGGCCTCCTCTTTAAAGTCAACCACCTCGTAACCTTTGTCAATAAACGATTTGCTAATGGTTGAAGTTTCTGCAAAATTTAACTTGCAACCATAGGTTTGAAATGCTACTCTTTTATTCTCCACTTCTATATCTCCATTTTAAGTGCGCAAAGATACAATTTGCAAGCAATTGAGCGAATATTGCATTTGTTAATGCTATGTAAAATTTAAGAGGGTTGAAATGTTCATTGTTTAGATGTTCGAAAACTAAAATGTATTCAGATAACAATCGATCTATATCAATTATGCTATAATTCCAGAAAGATAGATAAGTGCATTTAAAAAAAAGAAGCCAACTCAAAAGAGAAGGCTTCTAAAAAAAATTAAACATAGTTTAAATTGAAACTATATTATCTTGAGTATTATTTAGTAGGCATGGCCCAACCAGCTGCCCAGTCAGGAGCTTCAGCACCATTACCTGCACCAGTCGCACTTGCGTTTTCAGTAACTGTTAAACCTTCAACAGCTTTTTCTACATCACCAATTTCATAAAATAAAACATTAGTAACCAAGATATCACCAGCGGCTATTCTTGCAGCAGCATCTGTATCATCACTTGAAGCATAGAAATATGGAGCTTTATCAGGATTTGTTAATCCACCAATCACTACATTATCTATGTTTTGCATTCCAGCACCCTCTTTTAGGTACCAAGGTTTTTCACCAGAACCTATAAGAGTTAAGTTTTTAAGTGTGGCGTTTGTCATAGGAACATCAGAAGCACCATTATCACCATTATTAGAACCTTCAATAGAAGACTTGACAGCGTCTTTTACATACCAATACTCACCAGTTCCACTAAAACCATCAGCGAAATCAATACCATCATCACCACTATTTATGGATACTAAGTATTTAGGGTTAACTGTTCCCCCGAAGAATTCCATTCCATCGTCACCACCATCATAAGAAGAAACATATTCTACTGTGGTACCTGCTCCAACGCCGAAGAAAGAAACACCATTGAACTCTTTTTCGTTGGTGTATTTATAACCAGTGTATTCTATTCTAAGGTATTTGATGATACCTGAGTTGTCGTTGGCATCAGAACCACCATAAGGAAGGTCGCCTACTTCTGAAGTAGATTCTCCACCAGCAGAACCTGCTTTGTTTTGAGGAGCAGCACCACAAATTACTAAACCACCCCATTCTTCAGATTCTCTGTTAGTAGCAGTCATGACAACAGGGGCATCAGCAGAACCTTGAAGGTCGATTTGAGCACCACGTGCAATGGCGATATATCTTACATTTGGATTTTCAGTTGATACAGGAGTCGCTTCAATCACAGTTCCAGCAGGAATCGTTAATTTAGTTCCTTCTGTCATCACTAGAGCACCATTTAATTTATAAAAAACATCAGCATCTAGTGTTAAGTCAGCAGTTTGTTCACCAGTAGGAAGGTTTTCGATTGTTCCACCATCAATGTTTTCAGGAATAACTAGGGTGTTTTCATCCACAGTATTTAAGGCATCAGAAACCCAATTTGGACGATTCACACCGTTTCCAGCACCAGTTGCATCAGCATTCTCAACAAATGTTAAACCATCAACAGCTTTTGCGGTATTGTTTAAGCCCATGTTTACAAAGGCAACATTATTGATAACGATATCTCCAGCAGCAATTCTAGCTGCAGCATCTGCATCATCGCTACTTGTATAGAAATAAGCTTGTTTTTTATCATCAGCTAAACCACCAATAACCACATTGTCCATATTTTGCATTCCTGCACCTTCTTTAAGGAACCATGGCTTTTCTCCCATTTCATATACTGTGAAGTTTTTTAATGTGGCATTTGTCATGGGAACATCAGAGGCACCATTATCACCATTATTAGAACCTTCAATACCAGATTTTGCAGAGTTGTATACAAACCAATATTCACCAGTACCGCTAAAACCATCAGCAAAGTCAATTCCGTCATCACCAGAACCTACAGATACAAGGTGAGTAGGATTAACTGTACCTCCGAAGAATTCGAATCCATCATCGCCTCCCATATAGGAAACTAAATAATCTACAGTGGTTCCAGCACCTACGCCGAAGAAAGAAACACCATTAAATTCTTTTTCATTGGTGTATTTATAACCAGTATACTCTACTCTTAAATAGGTAATACTACCAGAATTATCATTAGCATCAGTACCACCATAAGGAAGATCACCTACTTCAGAAGTAGATTCTCCACCAGTGGAACCGGCTTTGTTTTGAGGAGCAGCACCACAGATCACTAAACCTCCCCAAGCTTCAGTTTCTTTAGTTGTAGAAGTCATCACTACAGGAGCATCAGCTGTTCCTTGTACATCAATTTCTGCTCCACGAGCTATGGCAATATATCTTACATTAGGATTGCTAGCACTCACTTCAGTGGCTTCAATTACAGTTCCTGCAGGAATAGTAAGTTTAGTTCCTTCTGTCATGGTTAAAGCTCCAACTAATTTATAGCTTATTGAAGCATCTAAGGTTAAGTCTTCAGTCATTTCACCAATTAGTTCCGCTTCAGTAGGGCTTGGTGTAACGGTTTCGTTGTTGTCATCTTTTGTACAGCTTGTAGTAAATAATACTGCGGCTGCCATTAATAAATACAATAATTTTTTCATTGTTTAAAGGATTTAAATTTGTTTTTAATATTGTTTGTTTCTTATAATTTGTAACTAATGCTAATACCATATTCAACACCTTCTTGGTATTGTAATACAATATGGTCTGCGGATTTATTGCGTTGGATTCGTGTTAGATTAGGGTTTAATATGTTTTTTAAATGTGCGCTAATCTCAAGTTTGTTGAATCTTGTTTTTAGAATAAAATCTAAGTCATGATAAGCTTCGTCAATCTGATTTCCAATTTCACCAGCGTAACCAAGTAGGTAAAGTCTGTCAGAGGTATATGCATAAACCAATGTGGCTGTTAAGCTATTATTGGCATCATTCCAATCTCTTTGGTAACTCAGACTAGCATTTCCTAAAAGTGGTGCAGCACCTTGTAATTCTTCTCTATCCGTAACAAAAGAAGAAATATACTTTCCATCGGTCTCTTCACTTATTTTTTCATTATTGAGTTCTTGCTCCGTTTTCATAAATGATAAGTTGAGCCCTGCTGATATTTTTTGGCTAGATGAAGCATGGTTAACCTGAAATAGTGTTTTTCTATAGTCCAACTCTAATCCATAAACATAGGCCCAGTCACCAGTGTTGGCATAAGTGAAGTCATTAGATGCAGAGGACATCACAAAGTGATTGATAGGGTCTTTAATATATTTTCCAAATGCTGTAACTGATATTAACTCACCTGTCTTTGGAAATAATTCCCATTTTAAATCTGCATTATAATTGGTAGAAGGATATAAATAATCATTACCAATGCTAGAATAGGTAATTCCTTCGAATTGGATCGGAGCGCGCTCTTTAAACTGAGGTAAGGTATAGGTTTTACTGGCTGCAAAACGGATATTTGATTTCTCATGGAGTTTATACCTCATGGATAAACTTGGGAGATAATACATTTTGTCAAAGGAATTCTCTCCTGTTTTTAAGGTGGTTTGATAATCCACTGATTGATATACATTTTCGGCTCTCAGTCCAAATACAAATAGCAATTTACTATTGGCATTATATTCTGCATAAACAATTCCTGAATTAATTCTTTGAGTACCAGTATAAGTCACAGGAAGGTTAAGGGTACTATAAAAGGTTTTTAAAGAAAAGTAACCTGCTTGGTAGTTCTCATCATTAAAATAGTCATCCACATTCCAAGGGTCAATAGGATCGTTATAATTATTCTTGTTTATTTTATGGTTGTATTGGTAGGAATTGAATTCACGTTCTTTGAATCTTCCATTATAACCCAGACTAAACTTTAGTTTGTATTCATAATCTTCAGCTTCTTGTTTCCAAAATCCTTTTGAAACCTCAAAATTTAAAGCCATTTCATCTTCATTGAGCTTATGGAAATAACGGTGATTATTGGCTTGGTCATTGGTTGAAGGGGTATAGATACCGGTGCTTTTGTCTAGTACAAAAATATTATGTCTTCTGTCTGGAAGCGTATTGGTGATATTATTATATGCCATTCCCCAATCTATTTCATAGCTATCCGCAATTTTATGATTTCCAAGTAATTGATTTACGAAGATGAGGTTTCTTTCATAATTGCTTCGTCTTACATAAGCAGATTCTGTCTCAGGATTATCTGCGATATCAATAATTTTTCCTTCTAAATGATTTAAATCTTGAGTGGAGGAATTGAGGACGAGTGAATTAAAGAAGATCTTATTTTTATCAGAATTATAATTCAAGTTTAGCATCCCCGTTGTTTGAGTATTATACCAAAACTTTTCTCCTTCTAATGCCATTCTATAATCATCACTACCATTTACTCTATTTTGAATTTCTGTGGAGTATCCATATTCGTTATCGAAAGAGGCCGTTGCAAATAAATTAATAGAAGCCTCATTTTTTAAATCAAAGCTTTTGCCACCCGTAATAGAACCTTTTAAATTAGGTTGAGAGGATTCTGTAACTGGGTTCCAATTGTTTTCAAATGCATCATAGCTTTCAGGAACATTTTCTCCTGCTGGAGGATCGAAATCACTAAAACCCCATTTGTTGGGTCCATCTTGTAGATAAAAGTTGGATGTGTTCGAAAGGTTTGAGTTATACGATGAACCAAAAGAAAACTTAAGATAGGGGTCTTCGTTTTGTTGCTTCGATACAATATTGATATTGGCACCTGCAACATCACCAAATATTTTAGAAGTAAATACTTTCTCTACACCAATATTTGAAATAATATCGGTGGAAAATAATTCTAAGTTGATGTTTTTGTATTCTGCGTGGTTGCTAGGAAGTGGAAGGTTATTCATGGTAGTAGAATTATATCTATCACCTAAACCACGCACATTAATAGTATATGAACCACTTTGTTGACTAATACCAGATACTTTAGTTACCCCACTGGCTGCGTCACTCACCCCTTGGCTTGTTAATTGTTTGGCACCTATGGATTCTATGGAAACAGAAGCTTTTTTCTGATCCATTAAAAGGATGTTTTCAGACTCACGGCTCACTTTGGCAATCACTTCTACACTTTCTAGCATAAAACCAGATTCTATTATACCAATACTATGTTCTATTACTTGTCCATCAGAAATCTCAAATACAAATTCAGTACTTTCATAAGCAACATAAGAATAGGTGAGTCTATAATGGCCAGCCTCTAAATTGATTGCATAATTGCCATCAAGGTCTGTTGAGGTTCCTGTTAACATACTTCTACTTGAGTCGCTAGCTTGTGAAACGATAATGGTAACTCCAACTAAAAGTTCATTAGTATTTTTATCTGAAACAACTCCTTTTATGGTACCTGCAAATGAAGAAATGCTAAAAGACAAAAGTAATAGCAGGCTAAAAAGATTTTTAATCATTGGGTAATTGTTTAATTTATTCTTGTTTAATTTTTTTCTGATGCAAATGTATTGATCTGATTTAGGGACTTTAGTTTTCTCTATTTAAGTTATTGTTAATTGAAATAAGCAAGAAAAAATAAATTTAAGTAATTGATTGTGAGTGGATAACTTGAGTATTTGTTGAGAATTAAGTTCCTAGGAAAAGTAGCCTTCCCTTCATTCTGCTTCGGCCTTAATGTTCTACTATTACTGAGTTAATATAGAATTAATATGGATAATCGTATTGGGCTATTGTTTTACGAAAAAGGAAAGGAATCATTAGAATGTCTATTTTTTCCTAATTCGATTTTTCTTTTAAATTTGCATTTTCATACCAGAAACCGAAATGATTAATGATTATAGGAATAGGTGGTGTTAGCCGAGCCGGAAAAACTAGTTTAGCTTTTAAAATCAGAGAGTGGATTGGCTATGATGAGGTTCTGATACTTCATCAAGATGAGTTTATTCAACCGATGGATAAAATGCCTAGAATTAGTGAGCACATTGATTGGGAACATCCTAAATCATTAAATTTCGAATCCTTAATCAAAAAAATAAAGGAAGCAAAAGAAGGGAATAAGACTATTATTGTAGAAGGTTTAATGGTCTTTTGGAACCCTGAACTTTTAAAAATATTAGATCATAAGATTTTCTTGAGCATCAGGAAAGAAACTTTCTTAAGTAGAAAGACTTTGGATAATCGTTGGGGCGATGAACCCGATTGGTATATACAGCATATCTGGGACAGCCATTTTATCTACGGTTTATTGCCTGATGGAGAACCTAATGTATTGCAATTAGATGGTGAAGCTTGTTGCACTGATGAGGCTGCTAAAGATTTTCTAAATTTACCCTAAAATCTAGAATCATGATAACAAAACACATTCAAATTGAAGATCTAGTAAATGATTATCCATTTTCGGTTAAATATTTAGCAGAGCATGGTATAAGATGTATTGCCTGTGGAGAACCTATTTGGGGAACTTTAGAGGAGGCTGCAAAAGAAAAAGGATTTGATGATGATAAAATCGATGCCTTTATCAATGAGATGAATCAAATAAATCAAACAAAATAAATATTTGAGGAGGCTAATAAAACGATCCTCTCTTTATTTACTATCTTTGATTCAAAACCCAATATGATGTCTTGGCGAGTTAAAAAGGAAAAATATGTATTACGAGTATGGGTGAAGTTACTCATATTAGGCTCTTTCCTTGGTCTTATGTATTTTGTTATTTATTATGCCTATTCATTTTTATCTCCCAATCAAAAAGTAGAAGCTAAAATTCTCGTTGTCGAAGGATGGTTAAATGATTATGCTCTTGAGGAAAGTCTGGAAATTTTTAGGGAGGGAAATTATGAACACCTGATGATAACTGGAGGCCCATTAAACACCGGATACGTTATCATGAATTATCGATCAACGGCTGATGTATCCTTTCAAACATTATTAGAATATGGTGCTTCACCTGATAGTATGACGGCAGTAAATAGGGAATTGGTTTGGCGCGACAGAACCTATCATTCGGCTTTAGAGCTAAAAAAATTCTTATCGAAAAATTATCCGGGAACCTATGCTTTTAACCTTGTTTCCTTGGGTGCACATTCTCGTAGAAGTTGGCTTCTATTTCAAAAAGCCCTACCTGAGCATCATATAGGAATCATATCCATAAATGATCGGCTATATGACCATCATCAGTGGTGGAAAAATAGCAAAGGTTTTCGTTCTGTGCTAACAGAAGGGATTGGCTATTTTTATGTTTTATTTTTCTTTTCAGCTTATTCTTTATGAAACTTTTTTTTCGTATTTTAGTAAAATACTTCAAATAGTTGTATTAGGATTTCACTTTCATATAAATAAATGATTTTGTTTTGAAGAAATATATCATTGTTGTTTTAGCAACTTTCTTTTCATTAAACATTATAGCTCAGCATACGGACAATATTCCTTATGTGGATAGTTTATTGAGTGTTGTTGAAGCTAACTCAGATCCTAAAACTAAAATCCAGGCCTATTCTAAATTGTGTTGGATTGAACGTAGCCGAAACCCTCAAATGGCCTTAGATAATGGAAACAGAGGTCTTCAAGAAATAAACAATCACCCCGAGCTAGATTACCTAAAACCAGAATTACTAAACTACCTAGGTTTAGTTCATAGAAACAAAGGAGACTATTCCAATGCTATCAATTATTATTTTGAAGCTCTAGAATTGGCTACGAAATACGATAATACCATTCAAATAGCATACTCTAATAATAATCTAGGTGGAATATTCACCCTAAAAGGAGATTATTTAAATGCTATAAAGTATTTAGAGAAAGCCTTCTTTAATTTTAAGAAAATAGATGATTATAAAGGATTGGGTTATGTTTGTGTTAATCTAGGAAATTTGCACCGTCATAATGATGATACCAAAGAGGCTATAGAGTATTTCAATCAAGCAGTTGAATATAAAAACATGGTGGATGATTCTGTTGGAATCGCTATCTTGATTAACCTTCAGGCTATCACCTATTATGATATGGGCGATTATAATAAAGCTTATGGTTTGTATCGAGAACTAGAACCTTTATATATTAATAATAAAGATGAGAAGGGATTGGCTGTTATTAAAAACTATCTGGGGTTATTGGAGGTTCGAAATAAAAAATATTCAGAAGCAATTGCATATTATAAACAAGCCATTGCCATAAATGAGAAAATTGAGAATAAGCAAGGAATATCTACATCACTGATTAATTTGGCTTATGTATATCATAAGAAAGGACTTAAAAATGATTCCTTTAAAAGTATAGATAAAGGATATGGTATTGCTAAACAAATAGGTGACAAAGAGGAGATAGCCCATGCTTATGAGATATATTCTATTATTTATTCAGAATTAAATGATTTTAAGAAAGCCTATTCCTTTCAGGAGAAATATACTCAGGCGGTTATAAGCAAAAATGATTATGAAACAAAAGAAAGGTTAGCAGCCCTAAGGATTAATAATGAGTTGGACAAGAGGGCAAAGAAAAATAAATATCTTGAAGAGGAAAATGAGAATTTGAATCATGAGAATAATGAAGTAAAAGGGAGTTTAATAGCGTATAAATACATTACTATCGCCCTGTTAATTATATTAATTGGGATTGGAATATATGTGTTTATCTTACTTAGAAAAAATAGAGAGAAAATTACAGATAATTCTGCCTTGCTGCTGGCCAATGAGAAATTATCTGAAGCCAACCAAACAAGAGATAAGTTCTTAAGTATTATAGGTCATGATTTAAAAAATCCTTTTAACTCGGTATTGGGTTTAACAAGTTTATTATCCTCAGAATGGGATACGATTCCAAATGAAGAGAAGAAATATATTATTAATGAAATAAATACCACCAGTAATACGCTTTATGAATTGATGGATAACCTTTTATTATGGGCGAAAAATCAATCTAATTCTATTCATGTTTTTCCAGAAGAATTTAACATGAATGATTACTTGGTGGATATGTATGAGTTATTTCGCAATCAAGCCAGTTATAAAAACATTAAAATACTCATGGATATTGGTGAGAAGAATATGGTGTATGCTGATCCCAATATGATTAGTACTGTACTTAGAAATCTGATGAGTAATGCCATTAAATTTACTCGTAAAAGCGGAAAGATTAGTGTGGAGCTAAAACAAAGAAATGCTGAATTGGAATTCTGTATTTCTGATAATGGAAAAGGTCTATTACCCGATGACTTAAAAAGAATTTTAGAAACAAAATCTAGCCATACTACAAAAGGAACAGAAAACGAAACAGGAACTGGGCTTGGTTTATTGTTGGTTAAGGAGTTTATTCGGCTAAATGGTGGCGTATTTTGGGTGGAATCAAAGCTAGATATAGGAAGTAAGTTTTATTTCACACTGCCCAAAAAAACCAAACCTAGGTTTTAATGATTTGCTTGTCGTTTAACATATTTTTTATTTCTTTAGAATAGAATCAAACTATATTTGCGTAAAATCAAGAATATGCTGTTTGAAGCTAAAAATATAATTAAAAAATACGCTGAACATACTGCTTTAAAGGATGTTAGTATTTCTGTTCCCGAAAAAAGCATCTTTGGTTTATTAGGTCCAAATGGAGCTGGTAAAACCAGTTTAATCAGAATCATCAACCAAATCACAGGTCCCGATTCTGGGGAGCTTCTTTTCAATGGAAAAAAATTACAACCTGAGGATGTGCATCGTATTGGCTATTTACCTGAGGAGCGTGGTTTATACAAAAAAATGAGAGTTGGAGACCAAGCCATTTATTTAGCTCAGCTTAAGGGACTTTCCACGGCTCATGCCAGAAAAGAGTTGAGAAAGTGGTTCGAGAAATTTGAGATTACCAACTGGTGGAACAAAAAAGTGGAAGACCTTTCCAAAGGGATGGCGCAGAAAATCCAGTTTATTGTCACTATTATTCATAAACCGGAGCTTTTAATATTCGATGAACCATTTAGTGGCTTCGATCCGATTAATGTAAACCTTTTGAAAAAGGAGATTTTAAACCTTCGGGATGAAGGAACTACAATCATATTCTCTACCCATAATATGGCTTCTGTAGAAGAAGTCTGTGATCATATTGCTCTTATAAATAATGCGGAAACCATTCTCGAAGGGCAGGTGGGTCAGATTAAAGAAGATTTTAAACAGCACTTATTCGAGTTTCAAGTGAACGGAGATTTTGATGCGCTAAAAGCCGACTTGTCTACTCACTTTACCATTGAGTCTTCGTTAAGATTAGAGAAAGCACATCAGTTTAGACTAAAACTTGATGAACAACACTCCTCCAACGATCTCGCACAAATGATTATGAAACATGGTCAACTTTTGAGTTTTCAGGAGTTATTGCCTAGTATGAATGATATCTTTATTGACATGGTTCAGTCTCAAAACAAGAAGTAAAATGAATAAGATAGGATTAATTATACGCAGAGAATACCTGACTAGAGTCAAAAAGAAATCTTTTATCATCATGACTTTCCTCGGCCCACTATTGATGGCTGCTGTTTGGATTGTCCCTTTTTTCCTCACCACATTAGGTGAAGATATTAAAGTGATATCTGTATTGGATGAAAGTGGAATGTTCATGAAAGACTTAAGTGGCGATGAGAATACGAAGTTTGTGATTGCCGTTAATGATTTGGAAGTGGCCAAGGAAAACTTGATAGAGTCGGAGAATTATGCCTTGCTGTATATTCCTCTTCCGGAAGCCAGTTTGCCCACTTCAGCCATTTTATACTCCAATGGGCAAGCCAGCCTCGACATTAAGAATTATATCAAAACCACCATGAAGAAATCGGTGGAAGATGAAAAGCTAAGGCTGCATGGAATAGAAAAAGATATTCTTCGTTCTATAAAAACCAATGTTTTTGTAAGTTCCATCAAACTTGATGGGAGCGGGAATGAAGAGAAATCATCGGTGGAAACCAATATGGTTGTAGGATTATTTTCGGCCATCCTTATCTATTTCTTTATCTTCTTATTTGGTGCTCAAGTGATGAGAGGAGTCATAGAAGAAAAAACCAGTCGTGTGATTGAAATCATCGTATCCTCTGTAAAGCCATTTCAATTGATGATGGGTAAAATAGTAGGAATAGCCATGGTGGGTTTAACTCAGTTCATTCTATGGATTATACTTACCTCTGTTATTGTTGGTGGATTTCAACTGGTCTATTCCGATGCTTTTAAAGCAGCAGATCCAATGCCAACCTATACATCCCAAGGATTATTTCCTGAACAAGCAGAAACTGGAGAACAAGTTACTCAAGACTTTCAAGACGAATCTGTAAACTTCATGATAGAAGCGGTAATGGCTATTAACTTTCCGTTAGTTATAGGTGCTTTCATATTCTTCTTTATTGGAGGATATTTGTTATATGCAGCTCTTTTTGCTGCCATTGGTTCAGCAGTAGATAGCGAAGCCGATACTCAGCAGTTTATGATGCCTATCACCATTCCACTTATTCTGAGTATTGTAATGGCGCAGTTTATTATTAATGATCCTGGCGGACAAGTAGCCTTTTGGTTTTCTATGTTCCCTTTCACTTCTCCAATAATTATGATGCTACGTATTCCCTTTGGAGTTCAAGCTTGGGAGTTGGCTCTTTCAGGTGCCTTGTTGATTGCTGGTTTTGTTTTCACAACCTATGTTGCTGGAAGAATCTATAGAACTGGAATTTTAATGTATGGTAAAAAAGTGAGCTATAAAGAACTTTGGAAATGGTTTTTCTATAAAGGATAATTTCTCATTATACTATTGAATCATTCTCTTTTTTCTTTAAGGATTGAATGATTTAAAGGCATAAGGATTTACTAGATTGATCCGTATCATTTTTTATATCATTCTCTCATTCCTTCATTGTCTCATTAAGTCCTTCTCACATTTCTTCTCTTTAAAGGCTAAAAATAGTAGAATCACTGATCTAATTTTTGCACTCAGAATGATACATTATATGTATTTTTGCCAAAAATTGAGCTATGCGAAAAGTTGTCATTTTTGTTTTATTATTATTTATATATCAGGGAGTTTGGGCTTCTTTTGATCAGTATTTTGTTAATAAAACCATGCGCATTGATTACACTCATGCAGGAAATCATCAACAGGAGCAATATTATGTTCAAATAATAAAACAAGAGCCTCATTGGGGAGGTCACCACCAAAACCTCATCGACACTTTTAAATATGGGAAATATTTTTTTGAAGTTTATGATAAGGCATCTGGGGTTTTGATTTATTCTAGAGGTTATAGCAGTCTTTTTGGAGAATGGCAAACCACTGATGAGTCTCGTGAAATTAATAAATCATTTTACGAAAGTATTGTTTTCCCATTTCCTCAAAACGAAATCATTGTTAAGTGGTATTCTAGGAATTGGGATGGGAAATTTGTAAAACAAATGGAATTAGAAGTAGACCCAAAGAACTATTTTATTGATCCAAGTATAGCTAAGCCTTTCCCGGTATACGATGCTTTGGTTTCAGGGGATCCACAAGATAAAGTAGATATTGTTATTTTACCCGATGGTTATAGCAAAGACGAAATGGACTTATTCAAAAGCGATTGTGATAAATTCGCTAGAGAGCTCTTTAATTATGCTCCATATACTGATTATAAAAATCGTTTTAATATTAGAGGAGTATTGGCTCCAAGCCAGGAGAGTGGTAATGACATACCTGCAGATTCTATTTGGAAAAATACACAATTAAGCTCAAGCTTTTATACTTTTGATAGTGAGCGCTATTGTATGACAGAAGATTTTAAGAGCGTTAGAGATTTAGCTGCAAATGCGCCCTATGACCAAATTTATATTCTAGTGAATAATGAGAAATATGGAGGGGGAGCCATCTATAATTTCTATAATGTAAGTGTAAACTCCAATGCCAAAGCGGGTCAGATTTTCATTCATGAACTAGGTCATGGTTTTATTGGATTAGGCGACGAGTATTATTCTAGTTCAACAAGTTATAATGAGTTTTATAATTTGGAAGTGGAGCCTTGGGAACCTAATATCACAACACTTGTCGATTTTGATAGCAAGTGGAAACAATTGGTCGATTCAAAAACACCGATTCCAACTCCTGATATAGTGGAGTTTAAAGGAGTGACAGGAGTTTTCGAGGGTGGAGGATATGTGGCTAAAGGAGTTTATCGTCCACGTCACGATTGCTTAATGAATTCATTTAAAGAAGATATATTTTGTGATGCTTGTAAAGAAGCCATCATAAAAATGATTGTTTTTAATTCAGAGAAATAAATTATTACAAATAATAAATTAAGATACAACATGGAATTAACGAAATTAGATCAAATGTTCGAAGTCCTTAAAGGTAAGGAAAAGAAAGTATTAGTAGCTGCTTATGCTAACGATCATCATACAATTGGTGCGGTTAGTACTGCTATTGATATGGACATTGTTGATGCTATTTTAGTAGGCGATATCGATACAATGAAATCTATTTGTGAAGAGGAAGGTATTGACCCTAATAAATTCAAAATGGTTCAAGAGGCAGATGGTCAAAAAGCTGCTTTTAAAGCTTGTGAACTCATCAATAAAGGAGAAGGCGACTTAATCATGAAAGGATTGGTGAGTACTGATCAGTATATGAGAGCCATCCTGAATAAAGAAATAGGTTTGATGCCTCCTAAAGCTACTTTAAGCCATGTTACAGTAATGGAAACTCCTAATTATCATAAATTATTGGTGGTTGGTGATGTGGCTATTATTCCAGCGCCTGAATTGAAAGAGAAATTGGCTATCGCTAATTACTTGATTAAAACCTCTAAATCATTGGGGATTGCAAAACCAAGATTAGCTGTTTTAGCAGCTTCCGAGCAGGTGTCTATTAAGATGCAAGCTAGTGTGGATGGTGCTTTAATGGCCAAGATGGCTGAAAGAGGTCAGATAAAAGGTGCTTGGGTTGATGGTCCTTTAAGTCTTGATTTGGCCATTGACAAAGAAAGCGCAGAAATTAAAAAAGTAGGTGGCGAGGTAGCTGGTAATGCAGATTGTATTCTTTTTCCAAATATTGAATCTGGAAACGTTTTTTATAAAGCCAATACTAAATTAGCTGGTGGAGAACAAGGAGCTATTGTAGCTGGAGCTAAGGTTCCTGCGGTATTGAGTAGTCGTGGCGATAGTGTGAAGACAAAGTTATACTCCATCGCATTAGCTGCATTACAAGCATAAGAAAAAAATCGGGTTTGTATTTTATGCAAACCCTTAATTATAAAACAAAACAAGCTCACATGAGTATTAGTCAAGGCATCAGAATCATTGCCATAAACCCAGGTTCAACAAGTACAAAAATTGCGGTTTACGATGATGAATCTCCAGTTTTAGTTAAAAATATAGTTCATACTACAGAAGAATTAGAGCCCTTTGAAAGAATTACAGATCAGTTCCAATATCGTAAAGATTTGATCATCAAAATTCTTGAGGATGCTGAAATTAGAATGGATTTAGTTCGTGCAGTAGTTGGACGAGGAGGTTTGGTTAAGCCTATCGAGTCTGGGGTGTACGAAGTGAATGATCGCTTAAAAGAGGATTTGATCAATAGTCCAATGGGAGCAGAGCATGCTTCTAATTTAGGTGGGTTAATAGCTGATGATTTAGCCAAATCCCTGCCCGATGCTAAAGCTTATATTGCCAATCCAGTGGTAGTTGATGAATTATGCGATTTAGCACGATATTCTGGTCATCCAGAATTACCAAGAGTTTCTGTATTTCATGCCTTAAATCAAAAAGCTGTAGCTCGTCAACATGCTAAATCTGTTCTTCGAAATTATGAAGATATGAATCTTATTGTTGTTCATATGGGTGGTGGTATTACTGTTGGAGCTCACGAAAAAGGCCGTGTTGTCGATGTAAATCAAGGCTTAGATGGTGATGGTCCATTTTCCCCAGAACGAACAGGTACGCTTCCTGTTGGTGCCTTAATTCGTCTTTGTTTTAGTGGTAAATATACCTTGAAGCAATTATTGAAGATGAACAAAGGTGAGGGAGGAATGGTAGCTTACCTTGGAACTAATTCTGCCTATGAAGCTGAGAAAAGGATGATGAACGGAGATGAGAAGGCTAGAATGGTAAATGAAGCCATGGCTTATCAGGTGAGTAAAGAAATTGGATCTATGTATGCTGTTCTTAAAGGCGATGTAGATGCAATACTCATTACTGGTGGTGTAGCACATGGTAAGTGGATGGTAAATAAGATCAGTGAACGTGTTCATAAAATGGCTCCTATTCATGTTTACCCGGGCGAGGATGAAATGAGAGCGTTGGCTTTTAATGGTTTGCGAGTGGTTAAAGGTGAGGCTATAGCTAAAATCTACGAGTAAGAAAACTCTTAATATAAAAAAAGTGGTCAAAATGTTTTTTGACCACTTTTTTTATAAATGAATTTATGGCTTTATTATTTTGAATTGTTTTTCTTGTCACGCTTTTCTTGACGGGCTTTTTTTCTCAATTCTCTTTTTGATAAACCAGAATTACTTTTTGCATTTTTCTTTGAATATGATTGTTCATCTTTATGATCTTTAAGGAAAGTATCTTTAATCCCGGAGAAAATACTTTTCCATAAATAATTTAAAACGCCTTTGTTTTTTACGCGATCAAAATCAATCTTGGCCTCATAAAACTGTCCATTCTTATTGGGGTTCTGAACAGGAACTAATAGATTATTGGCAAGAAAATTTAGCATTTTCTTTTCTTTTACTTGTCCGTTTTCGTTCTCATCTTTTAATAAGGCAATCTTTAAATCGTGATAATATAAGTCAAGGTTACCTGTAGCTTTCGTAGAAGTGGCAACCACATCAAAACTCATCTTGTCAATAATACCTTCTTTAACTTTTATTCCTGCAGCATTTATGGTCATTTCATTGAAAATATCCATTTGTGTTTTAGCTAATTGACCAGAAAAATAAAAGGTGTTACTTGCTAAGGGAAAATTAAATTGAGCAATTAGGTTTCCTTTACCATAAACTTGAGTTTTAAGTTCTATTTTCATTTCTTGGCTAGATTGCCAATCCTTGGTATTTCCAAAATGACTGATATGAGCTTCAGTGTTTTTGAACTCTATTTTCCCAGGCTTTGTAACACCTTCTGCAGTTTCCATATAAACAAGATCTACATTTGTCAAATCAATAGTATTGATCGCCAACGCTTGCTTGATATGGCGAATGGCTTGTTGAGGCAATTTAGGTAAATTATTAGTGTTAAATGGAAAGTTTTTATCACGATAGATTTCAAAATTTGCATCATCCACAATTATATGATCTATGATTAATACTCCATCATCTAAGTACTGAGCAATGTCTATTTGCTTAATGTTAATTTGCTTCACTTTTCCATCGAATCTATCAATTTGAAAAGGGCTCCTCTTCGCGAATTCTTTTTTACTTAATCTTGGAGAAATGCTTAAGTTATTTAATAGGACACTTGAGTTTTCATCATCTAGAATCAGATTTTTTAATTCTATCTCATATAAACCATTTTTATCGAAGAATGAAATCCCTTGCATGTTCATCTTGATCTCATCAATGGTCAAAACTTTATTAATTTCAGGGAATTTTTTATGATCGATAACGGGATTTATAAGAGAAATATTGATGCTTTTAATGTATAAATCTGGTCTTTCGGTGGAAGTAATATAATATTCAAGACTAAAATCTTTGAATAAAATCTCATCAAGTGAGATTAAGTCAATAGTAGTTTCTGAGTTATGTTTGCTACTATCTTTTTGTGTGATGGCCTTTTTATTTATGAAGTCTTTATTCTTATAAAGTTTTACTTGGGGTTTTATGATTCTAATCTTATTGATGTCTATTTGCTGTTCCTGAAGAAATAATAGAATATCGAAGCTGGTGATGGCAGCACGCTTGATATTAATATGGGCTATTTGCTTGTGGTATTTATAATTTAACATGATGTCCTCTGTGGAGTCTGGAATTAATTCAAGTCCTGTTACAGTAAACCCCATGTTAAAAATATCAAAATAGGCATTTTTAAATTCGATTTTGTAGATATCTGCAATATGCTGATTCTCTATTTTTTTCTGTAAAATTCCTTTTAGAATAAGCCCAGAGGATAGGTAGGTCAATCCAATAAATATACTGATCCCAATTAATATATAGATGCTAATCTTAGTCGATTTTTTCATGAATGCTAAGATAGGAATAAATCATGAAAATGATAAATAGGAATTATGGTTCTAGTTGAAGAAAGATAAATTAATGATGATATAATATGCAGCAATTCCGCTAAATATTAACTTTAAAAAGGTTCCACTCAAGAACCCAAGAAAACTTCCAAATCCGGCTCTTGTAGCTTGGTTAATATCTTTCCCGCCAATCAGCTCCCCTAATAAAGCGCCTAAAAAAGGTCCTAGAATTAAGCCAATGGGAGGAAAGAAAAATACTCCGATAATTAAACCAATAATGCTCCCATTTACGCCATATTTGGTACCACCCATTTTTTTAGTGCCTAATACTGGAACTACCTGATCTATTGCTGTTACAATGATAGTAAAAGTACCCCATGTTACCATAAACCGATCGTCGAAAGGCTTGTCTTCTAAAAAATAAAGAGAGAGGAGGCCTAGGAACGAAATAATAGGTCCCGGAAGTATGGGTATTACAGCGCCTACGAAGCCAACAATCATGAGGAGTATGGCCAAGATGGATAAGAGAATGTCCATGTATATAGTTATTTAGTTCAATATGTTGGACGAGATTTGAAAGGGAGGGTTACAAATTACCTGTATCCAAATCTTCTACATCAATAATATATACTTCAAGAATTTTACATTTCCCATCAGGAAGTATATTAATATTATCTTGGGCTGCAGGAATCAAAAGGCTTTCACCAGCTTTTATAAAACCATAATTCCCAAATTTGTCGGTATAATTAAAAGAACCTTCCACAGCCAAAAGAATAACAAAACTATCTAACTCACTATAGTCTTTTTGAATCCCCTGATCTAGTTCCAGTAGATTTGTGGTGAAGAAGTCATTATTGATGATTTCATTGGTTTCGTTAAGTTTTTTTTGATACTCAGTTTTGTAGTTGTCATAAAGCTCAAAGTCGATGGCTTCCATGGCTTCTTTTAAGTGAAGTGCTCTTCCTTGTCCCTTTTCGTCAACTCTGTCCCAATCATAAATACGGTAGGTGGTATCTGAGGTTTGCTGTATTTCTGCCAACAAAATACCTGGACCTAATGCATGAACTCTTCCGGAAGGCATATAGAATACATCTTCTTTCTTAACCTCCTCAAAGTTCATGATTTCAGAAAGTTTCTTTTCTTCTATTTTTCGGAGATAAACATTTTCATTTACTTTTTGGCTAAAACCAGCTATCAATTGCGCATTTTTATCAGCTTCAAGTATGTACCACATTTCTGTTTTTCCACCTTCCATACCTCGCTTAATGGCCAATTCATCATCAGGATGAACTTGAATAGAAAGCCAATCTTCAGCATCCAGAATCTTTACAAGAATAGGGAAGGTGTTCCCAAATCGCTGATAAATATTTCCACCAACTAATTCATCCATATAAATCTCAATCAGATCATTGAGTTCATTACCTGCTAAAAAACCATTAGAAATAGTGCTCTGCTCTGTTTCGTATCCTGATAAGCTCCAAAGTTCTCCGCAGTTTTTTAGTTCTCCAGTATCAAACCCAAAACTGTTTTTGATTCTTTGACCTCCCCAAATTTTTTCTTTAAAAATAGGCTTAAACTCAAAAGGATATAGTGATTGACTCATGGGTTTTGTATTGAAATGTTAGTGATAAGATTCTGTTTTCTATATAAAGATACAAATATTCATTAAAATTTAAATCAATTGCAATTTCGAATTAAAAAAATGGCATAAAAAAAGCCAACGATTAATCGTTGGCTCAGTATTGATATACTTTTGTTTTTATTTCAGAACATTGACTTTTTGTGTATATACTAAACCATCAATGCTTAATCTTGTAAAATAAACACCTTCTTCTAAGTCTGAGGTATTCACCTTTATCGATTTTAACCCTTGTGGCATTCTACCTTCGTAGATTTGAATAACTCTTTTTCCAAGGAGGTTATATAAATCAAGTTGAATTGTACTTTGTTGAAGTAAAGTAAATTCAACATGTGCAGTACCGATTATTGGATTTGGATAAACACTCACTTTGTGAAGTTCAGGTACGGAATTAATATCCATTACTTCATCATATGCAAACTCTGCTGAACCAACAGTTCCGAAATCAGTTGTGCCTTCCCATATTAGTTGGTTACTTGAGTTTACAATTCTGTAAAATCCGCCATTTAATCCGTTTCCACCAGCATCATAGATAGAGAATTTATAACAATCATTTCCTGTCCACTCAAATGGCTCTAAGTATATGCTTGTAACGCTATATGGCCCACCTTGTGCTATGATTTCACCAGCGCTATTTTTAATATCCCAAGTAGTTTCTTCCGGGGCGTTATCTGTTAAAATGGCTACTTTGCATCCTTGAGGTAAAAACGCAGTTTTTTCAAAAGTTGCAGAAGTCATGTTGTTCTGAGGAAGTTCGTCTTCAGATGAATTTGGGTTACTCATAACAAGGTTAAACTCGTTAGATTGGTCAGCTATTATGTCAAAACTTGGTAAACTTACAGTTACAGTTTCTGATTGTGCTAAATTTCCAGTCCAAGTATAGCTTTGAATAGCTTCGTCATTAACAGAATATTCAAAATCGAAACTTGTTAATTCATCCATTCCATAGTTCATAATCGTAACTTCAGCAGACATAGATTCACCACAAGATGTTTGAGGAACGTTAGTGTTTACAATTCCGGCGTCCACATTTAAAGCCTCAACAAAAGAAATTTCAGCCATGGTACCACTAATAACTTCTTGATGATTTTCAGCTACATAAGCAGCAACTTCTAGGTTTTCTAAAACAGCAGGGATATCTCTGTAATCCTCTGGAATTTCATAATAAAGAGTTGTCGTATATAAACTTCCTTCTGTTGTTTCTGTGATTTCTTCTCCCCACTGACCAGTTAATAAATGACGCAACATATGCATGTGGTTATAGTTATTATTTCCTGTTTGGTATCCAATAACATTATTTTGAACCAAAGCCACATTGAGTAAGTTTGTTGAAAGTGGACTATCACCAGTATAATAGACTTCTACATTTACAACAAGCTGTCGTGTGGAAGTAACAATAGTAGCTTCTGCTCCAACATTTAAGTAACTTGATTGTCCAAGTATTTGAGTTGCAGAATTTGCCCATAAGTTTCTGCCAAGGGCAGTATTTCCTCCTGAAAACAAATGACGATTTACGGTTCCTGATGGGTATCCTGTTAGTCCGGTTTGGCCAGCGATTGCATCTCCCCATTGTGTTCGATAGTCTGGTTGACTTCCGCTAGGAGTTGCAAAACCACCTTGGTGTATGTTGATTAAAATAACATCTTCTGGATTTGCATTTTGGATGGCTTGTGCAATGGCGTGACCATCAGGGCAGTAACCACAGTTAATGCCAGTGAATTCTTCTAAAACCACGTTCTTGTTTTCAGGATCTGTTCCAACAATACTTTGAGCATTAAGTTGACCTAAAGAGACCATGGTTATTAATAAAATGAGTAAGAGATTTTTCATAGTTGTGTGATATAATGATTATTAATTGACAAAGATAAAAATATTCCAAACCAACGTGGTCTTTTTAAAATATTTATTTAAGTTCATTGGCTCAAAAATAAAAAGCCGTCTCACACAAGACGGCTTTTTACCTAAAATAGTTGTCTAAGAATTATTTTAAAACTGTAATTTTCTTAGTTATTATTTCATTATTGATATTGAGGTTTACAAAATAGATACCTTCTTCAAGTGAAGTAGTATTTATTTCAATATTTTGCTCACCTGCATTTAACAATTCCGTTGGAAGTTCCATTATTAAAGATCCTATTACATTATAAATACTAAGCTGTACATTAGATTTTTCCACTAATGAGAATGTTAACTGAGCATTATTATAAGTTGGGTTTGGGTAAATACTGATATGATTGACTTTCTCATAATTAGTATGGATACCGGTTGGATCTCCAGCCAAGAAAATGATGTTTACTTCGTCTTCTAATTCAGAGGTAATATATTCAAATAATACACCATCATCTTTTAATTTCAAATAACCATTACCAGCAAATCCATTGCCAACAGCATCGTATACTGAATAAGTGTAGCAATCGGTGCTTACAATAGGAAGCATCTCTGTAATTAAGTCATTATTGGAGTATCCACTACCTTCTGCAATGATTTCACCGTTTCCGTTTTTGAAATCCCAAGAAATTTGGTTTCCAAAAGAAGAACCAACATATAATTGCATTTCAATCATTTTGGTAGTTTGAGGTGCTGCTTCAAATTCAACGTTTGTCGTATTGTTTGCAGGATTTTCGTCCTCTACACCGTTAGGATTTGAAATGGTGATCACTAATTCATTATTGTCCTCCATAGCTAGTGCTATAGCAGGTAATGTAATGGTTTCGGTATCTGTATATTCTAATTCACCAGTCCATTCGTAATTATATACTTCACCACCATTGACACTATACTCTATATCAGCAGATGTGAGGTTAATCGCACCATAATTTGCTAATTCAATTTGTGGTGCTAAATCCCCAATACAAGCTTTTCCGATAGGGTATAATACTTCACTAACTGTTACATCGTAATCATTGGCTGCTTCAAAGGTTAGAGTACCTTTAATGCCGCTTACAACTTCTTGATGTGTTTCTGTTACAAAGGCAACAATGTCTAAGTCTTCTAGTACAACAGGAACATCGTTATAATCATCTGGAATTTGATAACTCAATGTTGTAGTATAAAGAGAACCTTCTGAAGTTTCAGAAATTTCTTCTCCCCATTGTCCTGTAATCAAATGGCGCAGCATATGCATATGTTCATAATTATTCCCAGCTCCTCCACCAGTTTGTGGGCCAAATATATGACTCTGTAGAATAGCAACATTTAAGAAATTTGATGCTTCTGGGCTATCGCCTGTATAATAAACTTCTACATTTACTAGTAATTGTCCATCATCTGTGCAGAAAGCTTCACAGCCTACATTTAAATAGCTTGATTGGCCAAGAATTGTGTTGGCAGCACCTGTCCAAGAGCCTCTACCTAGAGCGGTATTTCCACCTGAGAATATATGTCTGTTAACGGTGCCTGATGGATAACCAGTTAGGCCAGTTTGACCAGCGATAGCATTTCCCCATTCGGTACGGAAATCTGGCTCGTTTCCACTTGGACTAGCAAAACTCCCTTGATGAATATTTATCAAAATAACATCTTCTGGATGTTGATTTTGAATTCCTTGAGCAATAACGTGTCCTTCTGGACAATATACACAATGGATTCCAGTGAATTCTTCAAGGACTACATTTTTGTTTTCTGGGTCGGTTCCGACAATTGATTGTGCGTTTAGTTGACTTAATGAGATAAGTACAGCGAAACTAAAAAGTAAAAGGTTTTTCATAGTTTGAGTTTAAGAATTAATAAAAAACAAATATAAAAATATTATAAACAGCTCGTAACTTTATAAAATATTTATTTAAGTTTGATGGAATCTTAGATATACCGCTAATTTCCTGAGTTTTGTAAACCTCCTATTTGATTTGCATATTATCTAATGTCCTTATTTGTCATCATTTTTTTCTTTAATTTGATTTTATTGCACATAAATGAATAAAAATCCATTTCATGTATTATTATTCGAGTTTTTATTGAGGAGTCAAAAAAAAGCCACACTGAATTTCAGTATGACTTTATCTAAAACTCAAATTGAAATATTATTTTTTCAGAATGATCATTTGTGTTTTTATTTGATTGTCGAGTTTAATTCTAACTAAATAAGAACCATTGTCTAAATCAGAGAGATTGATTTGTTGATGATGACTAGCGTTATTATTTTCTATTACTTGTTGACCAACAATATTCATCACTGAAATTTGAGCACCTTCCATATTATTAATGTTTATAAGGCCAGTGCTTGGATTTGGATAAATATTTAAATTAGAAAAATAAATATCAGTTTCAAGGCCGTCAAAGATTGTATTATTAAATGGAGCAATATCAACGGAGCCGAATGTGCCACCTTCTAAAAATAATTCACCTTCAGTATATAGTTTATAATATCCAACACCATAACCTGCGTTCATACCATCTCCATAAGAGTCATGGATTTCAAAGGTATAACATCCAGCGACAGGTAAATCGAATGCTGTTTGATCTTCAACCAATACACTAGCATCTGTGTATGGACCACCACTGTATAATACATCTCCTTCTTCATTTTTTAATTGCCAAGTAGTTTCTGATCCGTAATTATCAGTCTTTAAATCTAAGGTAACATTAACCACTTCTGATGCCTCATTAGTAGTGCCAGTTATGGAATTATTTGATGGATCAGGATCCGTTTCACCATTCACTTTGGTTACAGTGATATTAATTGTATTTGTAGCTTCTACAGGGAATGAAAGTTCAGGTAATGTGATTTCTTCATTTGCATAATAGATAATATTTCCTGTCCAGTTGTAAACCATTGGAGTACCATCATTCGCATCATAGGTGATTTCCATGGAAGTAATTGGGTTTCCAGCTTTGTTCAATACATTGATAATTGGAGAAACAAGTCCTTCACCACATATGATTTCTGGAATATTTGTAGTACCCATTAAATCGCAATCGTTTTGTGTTGTTGGAGGAATGACTTCAACATGACATTCGTTACCACTAATAATCTCTTGCTCAGATTCTGCAATAAAAGCAATGATATTAAGTTGATTTGGATTCAAAATAACTTCATTAATGCTTGAAGGAATTTCCCAAGTATAGGTTCTATCAACAAAAGTTCCTTGTGTTGTAGTTGTGATATCATCACCCCACTGTCCTGTTAACATGTGGCGTAGCGCATGCATATGTAAATACTGATCTCCAACTACATAATCAGGGTTAGCTGCCATGCCAGATTGTGGACCTAAAATACTATCCTGAACCAAGGCAACATTTAATTTGTTGGTAGGTGGAGCATCTGTTCCAGTATAATATGTTTCAACGTGTACTGTTAAAAGAGCAGGTGTTACGCTAAAATCAACAGAGGCTTCCACTCCTAAATTAACGTAAGAGGCTTCTGCTAAAACCATTCCTGCAGCTGTGGCAAAATCACCACGACTCATTGCACTACCAGAGCCTTGTTGCATTCCTGGAAATAAATGTCTGTTTATTGTTCCAGCAGGGTAGCCAGTTAAACCAGTTTGACCAGCAATTGCCGCACCCCATTCAGTATTGAAATCTGGTTCACCGGCGCCAGGGGTTGCGAAACTTCCAGTGTGAATGTTGATTAGAAATGCATTCCCAGGGTTGGCTTCTGCTACTAAATTTGCTAATCGGTGTCCATCTGGGCAATACCCACAATGTATTCCGGTAAATTCTTCTAAGATAACCTTTTTATTTTCGGCATCTGTACTGACTATGGTTTGAGAGAAAACTTGTCCAATCCCAACCATTAATAATAATAAAAGTAAATTTCTTTTCATGTTTGTGTAATTTGATTAGTGTGGGACAAATATAAATATATTATAAACTTGTACAAACTTTGCAAAAAAATTAATTAAGGTAATTATTGATTATAAAAAAAACGCCTAAGTGATTAGGCGTTTCGATAAATTTACTGAAGTTTCGCACCAAATCAGACTGCCTTATCAAGCTGAATTAGAATAGGTT
>NZ_JABKCA010000031.1 GCF_013166655.1 Lentimicrobium sp. L6 | reverse complement strand
AACCTATTCTAATTCAGCTTGATAAGGCAGTCTGATTTGGTGCGAAACTTCAGTATATAAAATAGCTCAAATCCAAACAAGAAATAATCTGATTTTTCTAAATTTAGGTTCAATAATGTCCAATACAAGTTTCATATTAAAACCCCTTCTTCCTATTTCTTTGTCAAAACATCTGTCATTTTGATGCGAAGCGAGAAATCTTTAATAATTATTAGGATGCAATTATTTTAGGTTCTACAAGAATCGGCAACCAATCAAGTGAACGAATCTATACGTAGAGTTTTTTTAACCAAACCTACTGACCTGAACTAGTTTCTTTTTATCCAAAATTGTGATGGCTTTCCCATCCAAATCTATGATTTTATCATCCTTAAAATCCTTAAGAATTCGGGTTGCAGACTCGTTCGACATGGCAGTGAGTTCTGCTAAGTCTTTCCTAGAAAGATTAACAATAAATTGATCGGCTTTATATACTCTATTGGTTAAACAAAGAATAATATCGGCCATTCTACCATGTAATTGCTTCATCGTTAAGCTATAAAATCGATCATAGGTAAGTATCTGTGCTTCATTAGCTTGTGACAATAAGGCATATCCAAAACCCGGATTTCTCTTTGCAATGGTTCTGACTACATCCATATCGAACAAACAAGCATAAACATCTTCTAATGCTGCTACAGAATAATGAAAAATACTAGAAGTGGTCATTGATTGAATTCCGAGAAGACAGTCTGCCGGATTAATACATATGATCTGAACCTTGTTATCCTCTTCTAAATAGGATTTTGACAAACCTTCTTTGATATAAATCAAATGATTAGCAAAAGAACCTTGTTTACAAACATTTTCCCCTTTATTATATTTTACCTCAACCCTATGCTGATTTAATAATTCAATATCCTCAACAGTGAGTTCACAAGTTGAAAGATTTCCACAGAATGCTTCTAAACATTCTTTAGTATACACTGGTTTAGCCATAATTAATCCCTTCCTTTATCCAAATTTGCTGATGCGCTCGAGCTCAAGTGGTTTTAATATGTTTACAATTCGTCCCTTCATGGTGATTAGCCCCTCTTCCTCAAATTGTCTAAGTTGTTTGGATACGCTCTCCCTACTAGTCCCTATTAGATAGGAAATTTCATTTCTGTTTAAATGCAAATAAAAACTCTCACTGTTATAAATATTCTTTGAGAAATAGAGCAAAGCATCGGCTAACTTTCCAAATATTTTCTTCTGGTGCTGAGTTACAAAGCGGTGATAGGTATTTAAACTATCTCTACTCACAGCCTCTAATATTTTATACCCAAACTGCCCGTTTTCAAGCAAGAGGGTTTTAAATATGTTTCTATCTATATAACACACACTTACATCGGTAAGGGCGGTATATGAATAGTGATTATACTTATCTCCAAATAAAGAGTGTAAACCCAAATAAGCTTTTTCTTTAATCAAGTTCATGATATATTCATGTTTCGAATTCTCAACACGTTGAAATTCTTTAACTAATCCTGATCGTAGATAAATAATATGAGAGGTTAGTGAGCCTTCCGATAGAATCACATCACCCGCTTTTATAGTAGACTCATTGCAGGTAGAATTTTGCAATTCCAACTGAGTTGTACTTAAGTTTAGTGCTGCACAAGAGATTTTATCACACTTCTTACAATTTGCATTTCCCATTTATAGCGTCTTTATCACAATGTGATGTATTTCACATTATAAATACTGTTTGTGTTTTGATTAACAATATTATAAGTACAAATCTACTACATTTCACACCTTATTACCAAAATATTATTGCTGTTTTATGTGAGATTTTCCACATTTTCATATAGGGTTTATCACACCTTACAACCACTAGTCTCACACGAATACTATTGTTTGATAGGGTTTGAAGGTTGTATTTTTACCATATAATTAATTGAAGGTTGTGAAGAACAACACTTTATAAAATAGGAGGAGAAATGAAAAAGTTAATCGTGTTTTTATTAGTTGTTTCGGTAGTGCTTTTTGTAGATTATTTCATGATTTCCTTAGTTGGAATCTTTGCTAATCTCTGTGAGGCTGGATGTGGTTTTTATGAAAATTCTTTTGGAATAATCAGTTGGATAATCATTGGTTTATCAATGGGTTTATTGGCCATAACATATTTCAGAAAGGCTTTGAACTAAAAAAAGGGCTACTACTTAACATTCTACTAACTTATGAATGATCGCGCTTAAATAACGAAGTAAATTCTATTAAGTAGATAGCCCAAACAGTATTAAATAATTATCAAAATATTTCGTTTAACATCCTCCTTCATCAATTTCGTTTTCTACTCGCTGAACCGGAACAATCTGCATGGTAGGCTTATCCTCAAGTATCATAGGGTTTTCTACTTGATCACGAGCTTCCTCCATAATCATATAGAAATCATATTGAGCTTCCTCTAATAAATAAGCTTCCATAAGATCAGGATCAAAATCTGGAGATGCAACTAAATCATAGCCTCCCAACATTGTTTTTGCATTGGTATATCCAAGTTGATACATGAGCATCCAAGCTCCATTAGCCTGTATTTGACTATCACCATAGAAGACCACTATTAGACTATCTTGTTGTGCCTTTTGAAAAACCTCAATGTTGTCGTCCTCCAAAAGTTGGTTCATAGGTATATTTATCGCATCATCTAAATGACTTTGAAGGTATTTATACTCATCTCTCACATCAATAAATAAATATCCTGGCTCATTGTTTTCTATATAATCCAAAGCCTCATCAGGAAAAACTTCATTACTCATCTCAGCAAGCTCGTCCATAACATGACCCTCACATACATTAAAATAAATGCCAGGAGTATTTAAACTCATTAAACCAATGAGGATAATAGCTAAATAGCCTATGATGCTAACAGAAAGTCTCTTTGTTCTTTTTAATTCTTTCATCTTTTTATCGTTTAAAAATTATCAATTGACTTTTAGCAGCCTTCTTCTTCCTCTTCTTCCTCTTCCACCTTTTTAAGCTCAATCACTTGTTTAGCAGGTTTGGATTTCTTAACAGCAGCAGGTTTTGCATTTGTATTTTCAGGAGCAGTATATTGAACTACAGGAGCTGGCATTCCAAAGAATACGCTTGCCCCTTTTCTAAATTCATACAAGGCAATGGCATCATTTCCTTCTACTTCTTGAGGAGGCTCTGGAGTCATAATATGGTCGAACCAAGTATTAAGTCCACCTTCCATTACATATTGGCTTTCCATTTTGTTTCTTCTACACAATATCCATGCTTGATCTGCACTTAGTGTAGAATTACTATAGAAAACAATATCTTTAAATGGCAATAGAAGAGCCGCATTCAAGGA
Source organism: Lentimicrobium sp. L6 (assembly GCF_013166655.1). Classification (NCBI taxonomy): domain Bacteria; kingdom Pseudomonadati; phylum Bacteroidota; class Bacteroidia; order Bacteroidales; family Lentimicrobiaceae; genus Lentimicrobium; species Lentimicrobium sp. L6. Next base: position 51,159 of record NZ_JABKCA010000031.1, on the reverse strand, counting down.
ATCGTTCAACACCTCGTTTAGCGGAATATTGATAGCGCCAGGAATATGATATTCATCATATAAATCTGAGCTTCTCACATCTACTAATAAAATAGAAGGATCCCCTTGAATAATTCTTTCAGCGATATGATCAACTGAGAGGAATCTTTCACCACTATTTATTTCTAATAATAATAAATCAGGTCGAAAAGCATCTCTGTTTTGTTGTTTTGGAAGCAAAACCAAAACCAAAGCCATTGCTATAAATACGACTGATATGAATATATATCTTTTTGACATCGCTTTTCTTTTTAGTATTTAACTTTTTCAACGCTTTTTCTGATGATACTGAGCACATAGAAAACAACAACAGCAATGACCGCAAAAATCAAAGCAAACCAATCTGGTGCTATCCCTAAGCTTTCTTCTACTGTGATATGTCCTAAGTAATTGGCATAATAGAAATCACTGATGAGAGGAAAAATCTCACCAAAAAACAGGATGCCTAAAAAGGCACCACCAATAAATACCATACCATCAACCTTACCAATGGCTGCGGCCAAGAAACTTGTTCCTGGACAAAAGCCTGCAGCAAGAAATCCCAAGCCCATCAATGCCCCACCAGTAATGGTAGCACCCAAATAGGTTGGCACAACAAATAACTCAGTTCTATCAATCCAGCCAAAATAATCCATATATAATACTCCTATCAATGAAGTGATGGCTGCGGTCATAAATACTCTAATCATGGTAAAATCATAACCATAAAAAGAGCCCATGATTTTTCGGGAGGAAGAAAACCCACTAGATTCCATCACTATACCAAAGGCAATACCTATAAGCACAGCAAAAACATGATTCCATTCGGGCGATATTATTTCATTCGGAATTAAAGGTCCCATAATTTTTCTTTTTTGATGATTAAATCCATAATTTTCTAAAGAAATAAGCAAACAAATAGCCGGAGCCAAATATGCTTATCATAATAATAAGTCCACCTAAAGAGTTAGCCGCAAAGCCACTCAAAGCACCTCCGCTGGTACAGCCTCTTGCTAATTGAGAACCTCCTCCAAAAAGGAAACCTCCCAATAACACAAACCAGAGCCTAGTTTTGGCTGTAATCTTAGGTGAATGTTGGATTCTAATCTTTAGTCGGTTATTAACGGCACCAGAGAAAAAAGCTCCAGCAATAACACCCAACATTTGAAATACCAACCAAGTATTTAAAGGGCTTTTATCTCCTTTTAAAAATTTACTGAAATAGGCAGAATTCTCAGCATGTGAAGGAGCTACAGCATTCACTGTTGCCACTACAGCGCTTTTTACTCCTCCGCTGGCTCCTATTCCTCGTCCACTTACATAAAATGAAAATATAACGATGAGGCCCAACAAGAAACCACCAAAATATGGATTCCAATAAATCCGTGTTTTTCTATCTTCTAATAAGAAATTCATAATTACAAATTTTAAATGAGTATTAATAGAGATATCTGGTTATCTGTCCGGCTTCCACCATCACAAATCTAAATATCAAGCCTCCCATCAACACCATGATTGCAGGAACGGCTACAGGTATTTTATTACCCATCAATTCGGCAATTTCTAAAGCTGCGGGGAATAATAATCCTAGGATAACTACAAACACCCAAAAAACAACAGTATATGCACCACCAAACAATAAAGCAGCAGCTTCCAGTTGTACACTCGGTCCGGCCATAAATCCCATCATCATATGAACAATAATGAAAAGCTCAATTCCAATTAAAACCAAATCGATTTTACTGAAGAGGAGTCTTTCTGCATGATCTTTAGAGGTCCAGATAATCAATGCCGCAGCAGTGGATAATCCAGAGACTAAAAATAGAGGTCCTAAGATGGAATTGTTCCATAGTGGACGAGCATTAAAGGCAGACAATAAAATTCCTGTATAAATACCTAAAATGATACTCATAGGTAATAAAATCCAAGCCATCACTTTTCTGTACTTGGCAAACCACTCAATGGTATTTTCTATGATTGGAAACTTCCAATCCCAAGATGGAATCAACTCTTTGATATAGGTAGCTACCCAAACCATCGATAACGGTGTCACCAACATCAATACCCAAGCACCCCACGACATGGGAGACTCCAATCGAAGCGTGGTATAAAGCCGCCAAAAATATAGCTTATTGGTTAGGTCATAGAAAAGTGCCATTAAACCAACAACTAAGGCAATAGGAACAATAAAAGGAGCCCATTTTACAACGGTAGGCATTGTTTTCTCTTTTCCAAGAATAGTATAATAACTGGCAAAGAATAACAAACCGGCAGCCAGACCACCGAGAAAAAGATATACTGGAATAGGCCAATGCCATGCATGTAAATGAGGATCTATATTGGGTAAGTTTCTTCCACTTACAAATAATTCTTCTCTCATAATCAATAGGTTTTAGATTAAATAAAAGATTTGTGGTCCGGTACCTGCTTCTGGTGCCAAGGCCTTATACTTCCTGTTTTTCAAAGCCAGGCTAACATCGCTTCTTGGATTATCCAAATCACCAAAATAAATACAGTGAGTCGGGCAAACAGAGGTACAAGCGGTATTTAATCCTTTCTCCACTCTATGGTGACAGAAAGTACACTTGTCCACATGACCAGAAGGATGAGTATAACGAGCATCGTAAGGACAAGACTCAATACAAGCCGAACATCCAATACAAGCTTCTGGAGTAACTAATACAATCCCTCCTTCAATAATATGACTTGCTCCAGTTGGACAACAACGCACACAGGGTGAATTTTCACAATGATTACAACGCTCCGATCTCAACTCTACTTCTACCAATGGATAAGTCCCATCAACAGTTTCCGTTATCCAATCTCTACAATACCCAATAGGTACTTTATTCTCTGTTTGACAGGCTACCACACAGTCTGCACAGCCTACACATTTTAATGTGTCAATCGCCATTCCGTATCTCATGATTCAGCCTCCTCAGGTTTTTCAGTTAAAAATGTGACAAAATTGCCTCGCATTCCAGTACCTCCCATAATAGGATCGATACTTACATTGGTTATCATATCGGTATCACTAATTCCATGGCCAAAGGCTCTGGTGAGTTTACGGTTACTATGTCCGAAACCATGAACCATATAAACAGAATCCCATCGCATTCTCTCCGTAACACGAATTTTAATAGGAAACTCTGAAATAATACCATCTTGATTTTTTAAATATACCTCCTGCCCAGCAGAAAATCCCCAAACATTAGCTGTCTTCGGATTCATCCATAAAGAGTTTGTATCCATTAAATCGGATAAGTTGGCATTATTACTCGTACGACTAAAGGTATGCATAGGCGCTCTACCATAAATCAAACGATAAAAACCTGGATCTGGTTCAGGATGTTTAGTAAATACCGGCATAGGGTCGAAACCTAAAGCTGCTAATTCTGTACTATAAAGCTCTATTTTACCAGTATTGGTTTTCAATTTTATGGTTTCCCCATCTTGATAATAAGGAGAACCTGATTTTCTTGGGAAGTTTTTCACTCCCTTATGTTGCATTTCTTCTAATGAAGAACCCATTTGTTGTAATTGCCAATCAATAACTTCGCTATAATCATTATAATTGAAATAGTCACCCAAGCCCATTCTTTCACCCAGTTGTTTGGCTATCCACCAAGCAGGCTTAGAATCATACATCGGTTTTCTAGCTGGCATTCTTAAGGCAATAGAGGGAGTTCTGTTGGCAGCCGATCTGATGCCATCGTATCTTTCCAGATAAGTACATTCGGGTAAAACCACATCGGCATGCTGAACTATATCCATCGGCATAGTATCTACCACAGCAATAAACTCAACGGCTTCCATAGCTTTTTTAAGAATGGCCTTGTTTGGAATAGTCTTGGGAAGGTTAGTACCCGCAACAAGCCAAGCTTTAACTTGATGCTCTCCTGCTTCACTAGGAATACTTGCTCTAATAACTTCTTGAGTTAAACCCATTTTTGCCATAGGATAATCCTTGGCTAAATCTTTCCAATCCCACTTTGGATGAGGGTATTTTGGGTGAGGATATTTGGGTACGGAGATGCTTTCTTTCAAATAAAAGCCTCCTCGTTTTCCCCAAGAACCCAACAAACCATTCAGGATGGCTATAGCTCTTCCTCTTTGTGTATCATCTCCATACCAAGCCACATGTCTACCCGGATGAACAATGACTGCAGGAGCAGCATTTGCCATCTCATGAGCAGTCTTTCTTATCACATCAGGTTTAATGGTAGTATGTCCATAGGCCCATTCTGGGGTGAAGGTTTGAACGTGTTTTTTCAGTTCCTCGAAACCATGTGTATTTTGCTCTATATGTTTAGCATCATATAATTCATCATATATAATAACATGCATCCAAGCCAATAATAAGGCAATATCGGTGGAGGGTTTAATTGGAAGCCAATATTTAGATTTAGTAGCGGCGGTAGACATACGAGGATCTACAGTAATTATACAAGAACCTTTATCAATAGCTTGCGCCATTTCCTGCACTTGACTATTATGCATATTCTCACCAATGTGTGAACCTATAAGCACCAAGCATTTTGTATCTCTAATATCTGTTGGTTCTGGTGAACCTACCCATCCTCCAAATGTGGCAGCCCATCCTTCTTCTCTTGGTCCTCGACATTGAGCATAAGCAGGTTCACCTATGGTATCGGAACCAAAGGCTTTAAATAAATGCTCAAAATGTTTCCCAGGGGAGCCATGCTTTAATAAAGCTACCGAAGGAGCTCCATATTTTTCTTTAATGCCAGAGAACTTAGAAGCAATTAGATCTAATGCTTCTTCCCAAGATGCTTCTTGAAAAATGTCTCCATCTTCTTTTTTAACTCTAATGAGCGGTGTCTTTAAACGATCTGGATCGCTAAACATTCCTACCCCACCTGTGCCTCTTGGACATAAACGGCCTTCGCAATGAGTGTCTTTTTCGTTACCAATTATTTTTTCAATACCACCCTCTTCATCTAAATATACCCAACCAGCACACTTCCAGAAACACACCTCACAATAGGTAGGGTATCTCTTTAATTTTTTGCCTTCTGAGCTCAAAACTTCTTCGCCTTTGCTGCTATCGAATACTGAGGCATTCACCAAATTCCATGAGGAACCCAATGCCATAGCTCCGCCCACACCAAGTGCTGAAACTTTGATAAAATTTCTTCTACTTTTTTCCATAATAATCCTCCAAAACCACTCGGATAGAGTGGCAAATAAGTAAATATGAGCAGCTTGTTTTCACAAGCTACTCATGAGAAAATTCTACTTTTCTAACTTATGCTTTGTGATCCATTCTTGCTCAGCTCCATCATAAAGCTTCACATTTGGATATTCAAGAATATTTTTAAAAGCTACATAACCTACCGCGCCGCGAATAGATGTGGTACAATAAAGAATTATTGTTTTATCTGAAGTTGCTCCAGCTTTTTCAACCAAAGCCTTTAACTCATCAGCCGATTTGAAAGCTTCACTTTCTGTTAAGAAGTCTTTATGATTAATATTGATAGCACCTGGAATATGACCATTGCTTTTTTCTTCAGTTCCATCGAATTCATTAGCTGCTCTAACATCTATTAATACCATATTGGCATCATCTTTTGAAGCTTCAACATCCGCCATTAATGCTAAAATACTAGCATCAACACTTGGTGTAAAAGTGGTAGCTTTTCCTTTTGTAGGAGTACTTACTAAAACAAGACGAGCTTTACGCCATTCATCTTTATCTTTGTGTAAGATTTTCACATTTGGTGCTCCTAAATACTTGAGCAACCAATACATTCTTGTGGAGTATTTTTGAGAACCATTATCATAAAGAACAATGGTATTTGTTTCACTAATTCCAGATTCGCCAAAGAACTTGGCTAAATCTTGAGGACTCATCATTAATCCTTTGATATCACCTTTTTGGTCAGTGTCTTTATATGATATTAAGATAGACCCTTTAAGATGGTTGGCATTATAATTCTTCGCTTTGCCTGCGTGCACTGTTACTACGTTTTTATCTGATTTTACCAATGCCTTGTATTCTGCAGCGTTGATTATGTCAAGCTGAGCAAATACAGTTGGAAGTACAAATAAGAAGGCAATAACTATCGTGATATTTTTAAAAATCTGCTTCATTATTAAAAATTTTTGATGGTTATTATTTATAAAATTAATTTAGAATTTCACCTGAACTTGCATAACGAAGAAATCGTTATCTACTTCATGATAATCTGCAGGAATATCTCCACTTTCTTCAGAACGATAAACATAATTTAGTTGAACACGAGTCCATTCGTTAAAGAAGTAATTGATACCAAAGGTAACATCTTGCTGTTTGTCGTAATCTTTTTCGGTATTAGGATCATAACTTTCGTACTTTACAATAGGCTGCAAATTCCAAGGTGTCATATAACCAACTAAAGCCATATAACCATTTCTTTTAGAATCACCTTCAACAAGAGTAGCTTCTTCACCACAGCCACCTCCTACCCAAGAGGATCCTTTATCACTTCCGTCAATATATTCTGCTTGAAACAATACATTGTATTTCTCAAAAGAAAGATCTACACCCCAACGCGATTTTTCGTTTGGAATAGGATCTTCTACCACAACACCTGTTGTATCTGCTATCAATTCTTTTCCGAACTTATAAGAAGCACCAATACTAAGTCCTTCAATAGGCGTAATGATAATTCTTCCTGTAATATCCTTGAATTTGTCAGTATCAAACTTATTTAAACCAGTACCATTTGTGATGGCCACACGATATTGAACTAAATCTTTTATTGGAAGTAATTCTCCAGTAGAACCTAAAAACATAATACCCAAATCACGGAAAGGACTGGCCAATTCATTAACAATTCTAGATCTGTTTACTGTATGTAAACTCTGACAAGGGGTAGTTAATTCCAATCCAAAAGGAGATTTAAACTGTCCCGCAGAAACTATCAAATACGGATCGAATCTCTTATATGAAATAAATGCATCTAAAAGATAAGGACCACCTAATGTTGGGCTTAATTCTGCCATTACATAATAGGAGAAGTCATAAGGAATATTTCCAACAACACCAATTCGGGCTCGATTGAAATAGAAACTATTATTTGATTCTAACCCATGCATAGGCTTAACATCATCTCCCAAAAACTGGTATTCGAATTGAGGTTGGATATAACCTACAACTTTAACACCTTCGTCACTATCAGAACCCATACATCCTTGTGCAAAAGACAAAGAGGGAAACATAAGTATTAACGCTAATATTGCGATATAAAATTTCTTCATTTTCTTATTTTTTATGATTTGAATCTAAAAAGAAGGGAGAAAAATTATTCTCCCTTCGACTTTGAATCTTTATTTAGTTACCAAAGGATAATCTTTGGTTTCTTCGCTTGAGAATTTATGAGTTTCTAAATTATCATAAATCATTCCATTAGTTCCAAACAATAAACTCTTACTATCGTAACCCAAAACCTTAAGATATGCAGTTAACATAGAAGATGTTTGACCTGTCCAGCAATAAGATACTACTGTTGCATTTGGATTTAAGAATTGATATTCATCACCTGCTAATGTAAGAGGCTTTACTCTACGTGCTCCAGTAATATTACCATAATGCTCTACATCTGTAGCATCCCAAAAATTATTAATAAAATAATTGGTTGGTGTGGCCAAAACATCTGTATTAGTTACTTTATTCATTCCAGTTAATAATACTTGAACCTGATTTGCTAATATAGCAGCTCCATCAGTTAATTCCGTATCAATTAAAGGATCACCATAATTTACATTCTCCGTAATAGCACCTGGAGCATCTGTCCAACTTTCACTTTCAGTACCAGCATTACCAGTGTTATTTGCCCAAGAAGCAGAAGTAGCTGCATTCCAAGAACTCATTCCCCATTTCATTAATTTAGCATCAGGATATCCACTTAAACGAAGCGCCATTGCAGCATGTCCGGCAGTCTGTCCAGTATAACAAGCAACAACGATAGTTTTTCCACCTGCATTTTCTGCTGTTGTAAGAACATCTGCCAAAGTAGAATTTACAGCGCCATCAATATGTCCTTCACCAAAATGAACATCACTTCTAATGTCAATTACATAATAATCATTTGTTGCATCAGCATCTGTCATTTTATCATAAACATCAGTAGAAGAAGTAATCCAACCTGCAGCTAAAACTTCAGTTACATCCATTGAGTTATCAATTAAATATTGCTTCAAAACTGGGAAACCATTAGTAACAGGAGTAGAAGTTTCTAATTCATATCCCATAATCTCACCATCGCTATATTTATGACTTTCGAGCTCACTATAAATCATTCCATTGGTACCAAATAATAAACTTCTACTATCATAACCTAAAACTTTTAAATAAGCAGTAACCATAGAAGAAGTTTGTCCAGTCCAGCAATAAGTAACGACTGGTGCATTAGGATCTAAATTTAAATATTCACCATCAGCTAAGCTCAAAGGATTAACCCTATAAGCACCAGCTACATGACCATAATGTTCTACATCTGTCAAAGCCCAGTAATTATTTACAAAATAATCAGATGGAGCAGCTAAAACATCAGTGTTTTTAGCCATATTCATACCACCTGTTAGTAAAGCAGTAACTCTTTCTGCTAAGATACCAGCACCATCTTCAGCGCTTGTAATTAGATTAGGAGTAGAGAATGTTTGGTTTGGTGTGATAGCATCAGGGAAAGACCAGCTTGCGTTTCCTACAGCAATAGATCCTGTATTATCTTGCCAGCTTGCTGCAGTTTGAGCATTCCAGCTACTCATACCCCACTTTAACACTTTAGCATCAGCATATCCGCTTAATCTTAAAGCCATTACAGCATGCCCTGCCGTTTGGCCAGTATAACAAGCCACAATAATTGGTTTACCATTGGCATTAGCAGCTTCATTTAATATCCCAGCTAAAGTTGAATTAACAGCTCCAGGGATATGACCAGCAGCATAATGTTCTGCACTTCTAATATCAATAATATGTAAAGATGCCATATTTGGATATATAGCTTCGGCTGTAGTAATCCATGAACCTAATACATCAGGTAAATCCATAGTATTATCTACCAAATATTGCTTTAATATTTCAAAATTGTTGGTTGCCGGAACCGGAGTCGGTTCGTCCTTTTTACATGCGCTTAAAAATAAAATCGCGATCATTCCTATTAACAAGGAAAACTTCATAAAATTTTTCATAAGTAACTTTCTTTTTGTTTATGTTACAAATCTATCTATTGTTATCCTAGTAACAGAAAAACTGACATGGTAATTCCACATGAAAAAACAAGGCATATCCATTCTAAAAAACTGATTTATATCAAGTTTTTATATGCAGAAAATCACATATGTTCTTTTTTTTATTATTTTTGCTAGTCTAAAATAAACCTATAATTATGACAGAAACCATAGCAGCTCCCAGTTGTATAGTTAACACTTCACACTTTAATTGGTTCGATTCTTTGACCGAAGAGGAGGCCGCTTTATTGTCAGCAAACAAGAGAGATGTTAAATTTAAAAAGGGTGAGGTTATAGCCAAACAAGGCTCCTTTGCCTCTCATGTTGTTTTCTTAAAAGAGGGTCTGGTAAAAGTATATTTAGAGGGAAACCAAAAAGACTTAATTCTTAAGATTGTGCCAGACAATCATTTTGTAAGTCTCTCTTCTATTTTTGATGGAAACGACACCTTTATATATAGTGTATCTACCTATGTGGAATCTACAGCAACACTGATCAGTGTTGATATTTTCAAACAATTGGTTAGAAAAAATGCAAAATTCGCCACTCAAATCATCAACTTATTAAATTCTAATACAGCTCAAATTTATGGTAGATTTTACTGTATTTCTAGAAAACAATCTCATGGAAGAGTAGCAGATATCATTTTATGCTTGGCTGAAAACGTCTTTAAAAAAGGCAAATTCAAATTAAATATAAGCAGGAACGATTTGGCTGACTTAACAGGCCTCTCTTCAGAAAGTGTGATCAGAATATTCAAAGAATTTAAAGAAGAAAAATTAATTGATGTGGATGGCAAAATGATTAGTGTCCTCAATTTTGATAAATTGAAAGAAATCAGCCTTTATGGTTAGAATTTAATAATTTCCATATGGATCGGCGCTTATTTTTTAAAAGACTTAGTTTAGCAATGCTCTTTCCTGCAGCATTGCTATCTTTCTTTTCCATAAAAAGGCAAAAACATATTCAATCGAAAAACCAATTATTTATTGAGGAGGCTAAACTAATAGACAAGCAATTCCTTGAAGGGGTATTTGTAAGAATAGAAAACGAGCAAGTATCATTTTACTCTGCACAATGCAGCCACCTAGGTTGTCATATCAATCAAATAAAAGAGGGAGTATTAATATGTCCTTGTCATGGTTCAGAATATGATGTCAATGGCCATGTTATAAATGGCCCTGCCACCAAAAATCTCAAATCTCTGAAATATGAGTATCTTGCAGATGAAAAGAAATACCTCATCTATAAAAACACATAAATGAATTCGCTGATCAAGAGATTCCTTGGGTTTTCCTTCGGACAATGGTCTATTGCCATGCTGATGATTTGTTTGTTTTCAGGAGTTTTCCTGATCATCCCTTATGATGTGAATCAGCCTTATCAATCCATTATCAGTTTTAGTATACAAAATTCATTTGCATTATTTTTCAGAAACCTACACTATTGGAGTAGTCAACTCTTTTTAATCTTCACTATCCTTCATTTCATTGATCATTTGATTCAAAAATCAGAATCCAAAATAAAACATGGGCTATGGTTTAGACTTGTGATAAGCATATTGATTATTTACTTAGTGATGCTTTCCGGTTTCCTATTGAAAGGTGATGCCGATAGCAAACAAGCTTGGGAAATCCTCCATTTCTTAAGTTCTTCTATTCCATATATAGGAGATAGCATTGCCTATTTCTTATTGGGTGATCAGACTACCAATCTGTTGATTCCCTATATGCATCACGTGGCAACCTTTAGCATCATCATCATATTCATCATTTTCGAACATGCCAAGCAAATCTGGCCAAGAGGATTAGTTTTTGTCATTTCTTTGATGTTTTTAGCTTTACTGTCTTCTTTTTTCAACGCACCACTGCATCAAGGATTAGATGCTACTTTAAAAGGGCCATGGTATTTTGTTGGCTTACAAGAGATATTGCATTGGATGGGGGAACCGGCTTGGTCTTTATTTTTTATTGGCCTAATCATACTCCTGCTTTATATATTGAAATTAATTCCTAGTAAATTTAAAAAATACACCACTGTTTTCTTCATCTCACTATCTATCATCTACTTATCCCTAACCATTATCGGTTTTTATTTTAGAGGAGAAAATTGGAAATGGGAAAACCAAATCAATAAGGATACTGAATATTTTGAGCCCTATAATATATGGAGGGGAATGGAGGAGCCTAATGGACCCGATTCTGACATTCAAAGTAAAGAATCTTGCATGTGGTGTCATGGTGAGGTTAGTGGCTTTGTCATATCACATGATGTGCAAGCCATTGGCTGTGCCTCTTGCCATTTAGGGAACAAACTAAGCACCGATAAAGATATTGCACACCAAGGCATGGTATTATTTCCCGGAAATCTTTCCAATGCTAAGCAAACCTGTGGAACAAGTGAATGTCATCCCAATGAATTAGAGCATATTAACAATTCGCTGATGACGAGTAATAGTGGATTGGTGGCTGTGGATAAATTTGTGTTTCATGAATCTAACAATCTCGATGCTCGATATCATATTGAAGAAATAGGCCATTCTCCTGCAGAAACCCACATTAGAAACCTGTGTGCCAATTGTCATTTGGGAAAAGAAAAAACAGAAACTGGCCCTATCCATGAAAAGTCGAGAGGAGGAGGCTGTTTAGCTTGTCATCTCCAATACTCAGATACACAATTGGCTTCTCATCAAGCACTCTCAAATGGCAAAGCTTTAGACAGTATCCTCAATTATCAACATCCTCAACTCAATATACAAGTAGATAATGGAAAATGTTTTGGTTGCCATAGCCGCTCTGGAAGAATTTCTACCAATTACGAAGGATGGCATGAAACATTAATTTCCCATAAGGATTATGTAAAAACAGATAGCCTTCGTTTACTAAATGATAAAAGGGTATTCGAAATGATAGAAGCTGATGTTCATCATAAAGCGGGCCTACAATGCATCGATTGCCACCTTTATCAAGGAGTAATGGGGGATGGTAAAAAATATGCACATCAGGAGCAAGCGGTAAAAATACAATGTATAGATTGTCACAGTAAGGCCTTTACTTCAACGACCAATTACGAAGATCTAAATAGAGAAGAGAAAAACGTATTCGATTTAAGGGAATATATAAACTCAGAGCTAGGAATAATAAAAACCCTGAACGATAATGTAGCCGTTTTAAACTCAAGAGTACTTAATGAAAATGAAGCCTATTTATTAGGGAAATTCACCGAAAAACAACATCCTCTAAATCCTCCAGCTGAAGTCTGTACCGCCGAGGCTCACAAAAACGTAAGTTGTTCTCTTTGTCATAGCTCTTGGGTTCCTCAATGTTTAGGATGTCATAATGCCTATGATTCAGAGGATGAAATGGCTTATGATTTACTCGACAGAAAGAAAATTCAAGGAGAGTGGAACGAGTTTATTGGGAAGTATTTCCATGAAGCGCCAGTTATTGGAGTGAGAGAGCATGGCAATAAGCTCATATACGAATCTGCTGCACCAGGAATGATTATGACCATTGATACGGCCAGTTTTTATAATAGAAAAGGCGCTCATGCTTTTCATAGATTATATGCTCCAGTAAGCCCACACACCACACAATCCAAAGGCAGAGATTGCAAGTCTTGCCACCTCAATTCTTTAGCTCTAGGATTTGGTAGAGGAGATTTAAGATTAGATTTCCAAAAAAACCAATGGGTATTCAATCCAAGCTTTGCAAATTCTAAATATGATGGCTTACCAGAAGATGCTTGGACAAGTTTTATAGACCAAAAAGAAATGAGAGGAAAATCTACCAGAAGTGATTTTAGATCCTTGAATCAGGAAGAACAAAACAAAGTTCTAAAAATAGGCGCTTGTCTCTCTTGTCATTCTGAAAATTCTACAGTAATAAAAGCTAGTTTAAGACAAAATTTTGAGGAGCTTGTAAAATCTCGTCCAGCAGTTTGTAAGATTCCGCATTAATTCTCCCTCAAATCCTCTCCATTTCCCTTTCTTAAAACCAGTCTAAAAACGCCTCATATTACATTGACTGTTTGTAGATTAGAGGGAAGAAAAACATCTCAAAACCAATACTTTTGCGCATTGTATTTTTAATGGGAACTCCACAACAAATTTAAACTTGATTTATATCAAGTTTTATTTGATTTAATCTTGATTTTAAACCTATGTATCTGGCTATCTATTTTTTGCCAATCAAGTCCACTAGCTCTAATTTTGTTGTGAATATTATAACAAAAAAGTATGAAGCGGATATTTTATGTAATTTTAATTTTGATTGTTCCGCAGATTATTGTGTTTGGTTACATAACCAATATCGATGAGGAGCAAGATAAAGACATCAAATTGGTCAACTACATTAAGAAAGCCGACAGGTTGGATAAAAAAGTAGTAGATCATACCAAATTTAAAGAGCTACGACAAGATTTCGAACGTCCACAAGATGTGACCTTGGCTTGTTTAAGCTGTCACACCGAAAGACATGGAGAAATCATGGCCAACAACCACTGGACTTGGGACCGTAAAGAAAAACTTCACGGCAGAGGCTTAGTTTCAGTGGGTAAAACGAACATTCTTAACAATTTTTGTATTGGAGTAAATGCCAGCGAGAAAACATGTACTCGTTGTCATATTGGATATGGATGGGAAGACAAGAGTTTCGATTTCTCAAAAAAAGAAAATATTGATTGCTTGGTGTGTCACGATCAAAGTGGAATGTATAAAAAAGGAAAGGCTGGAAATCCAATTGCAGGCTTGAACTTAAATGTAATATCTCAGAGTGTTGGCTCTCCAGAAAGAGCAAACTGTGGGATATGCCACTACTGGGGTGGAGGCGGAAACAATGTAAAACATGGTGACCTAGACAAAGCCATGAACGACTGCTCTAGAGAAGTAGATGTTCACATGACCACTGAAGGTGAAGACATGAGTTGCATAGAATGCCACGTAACAGAGAATCACTACATTTCTGGTAAACTTTATGCTCTTTCTTCTGAAAACAAAAACAGGGTCACATGTGACCAATGTCACACTGACAAACCACATCAAGACAAAATTCTAAACGACCATGGTTATCGTGTTGCTTGTCAAACCTGTCATATTCCAGAATATGCCAAAGCCAATTCTACAAAGATGATTTGGGACTGGAGTACAGCTGGACGATTAGACGAAGACGGCCACCCCACACATGAGAATGATGCGGATGGAAATCATAATTACCTAAGTATAAAGGGGAATTTCGTTTATAACGATCATGTAATTCCCGAGTATTTTTGGTTTAATGGTTTAGCAGATCATATGCTAATTACTGACACCATCAGGTCTTTTCCTATCCAAATGAATTCATTAGCTGGTTCTTATACCGATAAAAATGCCAATATTGAATCCACTGGAAGTTCAAAGATTTGGCCTGTTAAAGTGCACAGAGGTAAACAGCCCTACGATAAGGTAAACATGACCTTAGTTCAACCTAAATTATGGTCGCCAGTAAAAGGTGACAGTGCTTATTGGGTAGATTTCGATTGGAACGAATCCATTATAGCGGGCATGGGCTATTTAGGCCTTCCATATAGTGGAGAGTATGATTTCGCTGAAACCGAAATGTATTGGCCTTTAAACCATCAAGTTTCTCCCGCTAGTCATTCTTTACAATGTATCGATTGTCACACTAGTAGTAAAAAAGGACGCTTGGCAAATCTTCGCGACTTCTATTTACCTGGAAGAGACCGATTTGCTCTAATTGATAATATGGGAATCCTTCTATTATTATTAACACTAGCAGGTGTGGTTATTCATGGCGGAATCCGAGTTGTTTTAGGTAGTAATGCTAATCACAAAGAGAAGTAGGTCGGTTCTTCACTTGAAAAAAGAAAAATTATGAAAGTATATATATATAAAATATTTGAGAGGTTCTGGCACTGGACTCAAGCCTTGCTCATTTTATTCCTTGCTATTACAGGCTTTGAAATCCATGGCTATTATGAATTATTTGGATATAGAGAAGCTGTTCTATTTCACGATAATGCAGCATGGGCCTTCTTAGTACTTATTGTTTTTGCCATATTCTGGCACTTCACCACTGGTGAATGGAGACAATATATTCCAACTACAAAAATGCTTAAAGAACAAGCACAATACTATATCACAGGTATTTTTAAAGGAGCCGAACACCCCACAAACAAGTTAGTTTATAATAAATTCAACCCTTTACAGAGAATGATTTATTTAGGCCTGAAAATTTTGGTAATCCCAGTAATGGTATTGTCAGGATTTGCCTATATGTATTTGAATTATCCCAATATGGCTTTTGAGTTGGCATCTCTAGATACAGTTGCTGCCATTCATACCATGGGTGCCTTTTTCCTTATCATCTTTGTTATAGCACACATCTATTTAACTACTACTGGTCATAAGCCAATGAGTAGTATGAAAGCCATGCTTACAGGTTGGGAAGAGATGGATGAGAAAGAAGCCAAAGAACTTATCATTAGCTCTATGGAACACAACCTTCAAAAGACGAAAGAACAACTCATGTCTAAAGAAGACAGTAGTAAATTCTTAGATGATGCACTTGAAGCCACAGAAAAGAAAATGGGGATCAATAAAGAACATCAATTCCGCGATGTGATTGCCAATAGTGGAGCTGGTTATTTTAAAATAAATGCTAGAGGGAACTTTGAAGATGTAAATAAAGCTTGGGTGAAGTTATATAAATACCATAGCCCATCTGATGTTATTGGAAAACACTATAGCCTTTCCCGTTCAAAAGAAGCCTTAAAAGAATTAGAGGATTCTTTTGCAAAAGTAATGAAGGGCGAGACCATAGAACATGGCTTGGTGATGAGAAAATGCCAAGACGGAAGCGTTGGTTATCACACTATTACCATGACACCTTGTACCAAAGATGGAAAAATCAATGGTGTAGAAGGCTTCATACTAGATGTAGATGCTAAAAATGCTGCTGCCATGCAGTGGGACAAATAAAGAAATAGATAATAAGAAAAAATCAAGATAATGAAAAAGTCATATTTATTTCAACTGCTAGGATTATTAAGCATCGTTTTGATGGTTTCCTGCAGTGATAACACTAAAGTATATCAAAATGTGGATGAAATGATAGTAGAGCTCACTCCTTCAGTGGATTTGCTTACTGTTGAAGAACTTCACACTTGGCTAGATACCGGAATGGTTCTGCTCATTGATGTAAGAGAAGCCAATGAATTCAATCCAGGTTTTATCCCAGGATCTGTTAACATCCCTCGTGGTTTAATTGAATTTAAAATTGCAAAAGATCAGTTTTGGGAAGATCAATTTTTATATCCTCCATTAAAAGAAGAAACCATTATACTCATTTGCAAAAAAGGCCATAGAAGTATTATGAGCGTAGACGCAGTGAAAAAATTAGGTTTCAAAAATGTTAAGGTACTAGATGGTGGATTCAAGAAATGGGAATTAACTTACCCTCTTGAACAAGAGAAAAACCTTGACCAAGTTCACGAAGGTGGTGGTGAAGTTGGTGGCTGTTAATCAATAGCTCATTAGTAAATTAAAAATATTAAAAAAACTATATTATGAAAAATACAATCAAAACATTCACGCTAGTTATAGCCTTTTTATTTGCAGCTAGCTTTTCATTTGCTCAAGGTGATATCATCACGGCTAAAGATTTCAGCAAAGCCATAAAAGACAAAAACACGGTTGTAGTTTCTGCACAAACGGGCAAGAACTATGGTGTTTCTCACATTAAAGATGCTATTCATGTAGACCACAAAAGCCTATACAAAGATGGTAAACCTGAAGGCATGCTTAAATCACCTGAGGAGCTTGCTCAAATTTTTGGTGACTTAGGAATTTCAAATACCAATACTATCATTATTTATGATGGTGCAAAAGACAAATATGCTGGACGAGTATATTGGATACTAAAGTATTTAGGTGCTGAAAATGTAAATCTTCTTGAGAAAGACATGAATGCCTGGAGAACAGCTAGAGTACCTTTAACTAAAGCCCCCGCAAAAGCTAAAGCTACAACTTTTACTGCTAATGTAAACACTGATATTATTGTGGATATGGCTTGGGTACAAGCTCACGCTAAAGATGCCAAGGTAACTATTGTTGATGTTAGAGATGGTGAAGAATTTGCTGGCACTTCTACTAAAAATCCTAGTCCTGGTCATATCACTGGCGCTATTAATTTAAATTGGGAAACTTTAGTTACTGACCAAGGTGTATTAAAAGATAAAGCTACTCTAGAATCTCTAATGAAGTCTGCTGGTATCACTGCTGACAAAACTATTGTTTTCTACTGTACTACTTCTGTTAGAGCTGGACTTCCTTACTTAGTTGCCAAAACAATTTTAGGTTTTCCTAATGTAAAAGTATATGATGGTGCTATGAACGAATGGAAAGAGACTGCATCGAACCCTATAACGAAATAAAGATCTGCTTCATTCATTAAATTTTTTTGATGAATATTTAAGAGGAGTCCCAACGGCTCCTCTTTTTTTTATATTTGCGGCAACCAAAACCTAAATCATGAATAGATATTTAAATTTCTTAGTGCTGTTCGTATTGTTAATCAGCACTCCCCTTTTTGCTCAATTCACCATCAATGCAGAACTCAGAACTAGAGCTGAATTGAATCATGGACTCATGACTCTTCCCACAGAGAATTCTGAAGCCGTATTATTTGTCTCCCAACGAAGCCGATTGAATTTAAATTATAAAAACGAAAAATTCGTCTCCTATTTTAGCATACAAGATGTAAGAGTCTGGGGAGAGAACGATATAGCCACTAAAACTGGAATACAAACCAGCACTAAAGGATTTGGAATTTCAGAAGCCTGGTTCGATTGGAGATTTACTAAGAATTGGGGCTTAAAAACAGGTCGACAAATATGGAATTATGACGATGGAAGATTATTATCATGGAGAAATTGGAACCAATATGGATTGGCTTATGATGCTTTTCTTTTACACTTAGATAAAGATGATTTTCAGCTCCACCTGGGTTCTTCAATAAATAACACTTGGCTTAGCTTTGACAAAACAAGCTTCAACCCCAATAGCCCATTTGAAGAACCATTAGGATATCGAATCAAGTATTTCAATTTCTTATGGATGAAATTCCATGCTTCCAAGAAATTCTCTATTAGCCTATCAGAATATATTGCTAACTATTTAGCTCCAAATACTACTTCTACTTTATATACCTTGGCTACTACAGCTGTGCATTTCGATTATCATACAGAAAATACCAAGGTTTTAGCAAATGTGTTTTATCAATATGGTAATAAAAGCTCGAATCAAAATAAAAGCTCCTATATGTTAACCATCTCGGGAAAACACAAAATCAATGCAATTGAACTTGGAGCGGGTTTCGAATACATTAGCGGAGATGGAGAAAACAATGCCGCTTTTGATAATATGTATGGAGCACGCTCTAAGTATAATGGTAAGATGAATTATTATGTCATTCCTGGAAACACTAAGAATGGAGGACTCATTGACCTTAACGCCAATATTAAATGGTCTATTAATAAACAACATTTCTTATATGCAGCTTTCCATAAATTTTGGCTCGAAACAGCTTCTTATACATATATGGTTGGAGGAGATTATTCATACCTAAATAAGGATCTAGGTGCTGAACTTGATCTTAGTTACACCTATAAATATGATAAGACCTTTAATATTCAAGCCTTTTTCGGCTATTATTTTGCAACCGAAACTACAGAGTATGTAAAGGGCGTACCAAGAGGTATGAGCACTTCGCCCTATTGGGCTAGTATTATGCTCACTTTCAAACCCAATTTATTAACGAAATAAATTATTCTTTTCAATTAATTGCATGTGCTATGGTTAACAAAAAGCGATATGTTAATAAATTGCCATTCCATTGATTTTATTTTTACTTTTGTGTCTCATTAAACTCCGAGTTGATTTTCTAAGTATCCATTGGATATATGAGATGAAAACCAATGGGTTGCCTGGGAAACCATCAGCCTCCCGATACCTGACGATTTTATCAGGTTGACTTTGGAAAGGAGTAAAACAATGTCATTTTCTGATATTGTCCTTTCCGTATATTTTATAGTTTGATGATGAATATTTTTAGCAACATAATGCTCTTAATAAAATACTTTGTATGTTAAAAAAGATGACTCCATTAGGTAAAGCTTTGGAAATTGTTCTGCAAGACGCGCAGTCAGTGGAAACCGAAGAAGTGAATATTCACGAATCGCTAAATAGATATTTGGCAATTGATATCAAAACAGATACCGATGTCCCTTCTTTTTCTAAATCTGCCATGGATGGTTTTGCCATGAAACAGGAAGATTTGTTTAAAGAGCTGGAGATGATTGAGCATATTCCTGCTGGTATTGCTCCTCAGAAAGTCGTTCAAAGCGGTCAATGTAGTCGCATTATGACTGGAGCTATGGTTCCAAAAGGTGCAGACACTGTAATCATGATTGAACAAACTGAAACCTTAGAAAATGGAAAGATAAAATTCCTTAAAGAAAAGAGCAAAAGCAATATCTTATACCAAGGTGAAGATAAAAAGAAAGGTGATGTAGTTCTTCAAAAAGGTATCATCATTAATCCAGCACATATTGGCATTATGGCCAATGTGGGAGCGGTAAAAGTTCCTGTTCACAAAACTGTTAAGGTTGGAATATTAGCCACTGGAACAGAATTAGTGGACCCATCAGAATCCATCACTCCTCCTCAAATAAGAAATAGCAACTCCTATCAAATACAAGCACTTTGCCACAGATTAGGAGCAGAAACAAATAATATAGGCGTAGTTGAGGATAGTCCTGAAGCCATATTGGAGAAGATAAAATCATTAATTCCAGATCATGATATCATCGTTTTTACTGGTGGGGCCTCCTTTGGTGACTTCGATTATTCTGAAGAGGTTCTACGAGAGCTTAAAGCAGAAATACTACTCGAAAAACTAGCTATCCAGCCCGGCAAACCTATGCTTTATGGTAAGCTTGGCAATAAGTTCTTATTTGGACTATCTGGTAATCCGGTATCCTCCTCCATTCAATTTGAATTATTGACCAAGCCCTTAATCAATAAATTAATGGGGAAAAGTCAAGCCACAAGAATCTTCCAACTTCCTATCTCTAATGATATGGATAGGAAAGTATGTGAAAGAGATTTGTTCTTACCTGTTGTTGTAGATGAAAACATGGAAGTGCATCCTTTGGAATATCATGGTTCGGCTCATATTAATGCTTACGAGAATGCGGAGGCTTTAGCATGCTTCCCTATTGGAAAAAAACAACTAAAAAAAGGAGATAAAGTCGATGTTAGATTCCTATAAACGACCTATCACCTACCTAAGGATTTCGGTGACCGACCGTTGTAATCTTCGATGTACTTATTGTATGCCGGAGGAGGGTATCGATTGGATTCCACATCAAAAAATACTCAGTCTAGAAGAGATTGCTGAAGTGGCCAGAGTTGGAGCCAGTTTAGGCATTAAAAAGATTAGACTTACAGGTGGTGAACCCTTAGTAAGAAAAGGTATTGTGAGTCTGGTGAAAGAAATAGCAGCTATTGATGGTATTGAAGATATCGCTATGACCACCAATGGAATCTTACTTCCAGAATTTGCACAAGAATTAAAAAAAGCCGGACTTCATAGGGTTAATATTAGTTTGGATAGTTTAGATGCTGAGAAATTTAAAAAGCTATCTAGAGTGGGTCAACTAGAAGAAGTATTAGCAGGAATTCAAGCTGCAAAAGAAGCAGGTTTGGAGCCTGTGAAAATAAACTGTGTAGTTACTCCAACTACCACCACCGTTGACAAAGAAGATTTGAAATCTTTCTGTAACAAAGAAGGATTACAATTACGTTTCATTCAAGAAATGTCTCTTGAGAAAGGAGAATTCTCCGTTGTAGAAGGTGGTGAAGGAGGAAAATGCAGTATCTGCAATAGACTAAGATTAACAGCTAAAGGCGATATTATGCCTTGCTTATTTAGTTCTAGTGGATATAATGTTAAAGAATTAGGTATAGAAAATGCTTATAACATGGCTGTTGGTTTAAAACCAAAAAGTGGCCACAGTAATAAAGTAGGTTCATTTTATAATATTGGAGGATAATGGAAGCTTTAAGTCATATCAACGATGAAGGAAAAGCCAGCATGGTAGATGTTGGGAATAAACCTATACAAAAACGTAGAGCCAAAGCTAGAGGGTTTATAAAACTAGAGGAGGCCACAGTAGAACTCATAAGCCAAAATGAAATGAAAAAGGGCGATGTGATAACAGTAGCCGAATTGGCCGGTATACAAGCGGCGAAACAAACTCCTTATCTCATCCCACTTTGTCACAATCTATTGCTCTCAAAAATAGAAGTAAAATGCCATTTACGAGAACATGGAGTAGAAGTATTTACCATGGTACAATGCCAAGGACAAACTGGCGTAGAAATGGAAGCTTTAACAGCTGCTTCGGTGGCATTACTTACCATCTATGACATGTGTAAAGCCGTAGACAAAAACATGGTATTAGACGCTGTACAATTAATCGAAAAAACCAAAGAAAACTAAGATGCAAAAATTCAAAGTCATATCTGTAAATGTTTCTGAGAAAAAAGGAACCGTAAAAAAAGCCGTTGATCAAATACAGCTTTGCGATGTTGGAGTTAAAAACGACGCCCATTCTGGAAAATGGAATCGTATGGTGAGCTTATTAGGAACCGAAAGCTTCGATAAATTTTCCAAGGAAGCTGGAAGAACAATAGAATACGGTGAATTTGCTGAAAACATCACTACAGAAGGACTAGTACTTTACGAAACCTTACCATTGGATCGCTTTGTAGGCGAGAATGTAGAGTTGGAAGTCACTCAAATTGGTAAAAAATGCCATGGTAGTAATTGCCAGATTTTTCAAGAAGTAGGTAATTGCGTGATGCCTAAGGAAGGTATTTTTGTAAGAGTTCTGAAATATGGCGATTTAAAAGCCGGAGATACTTTTAAATATAAACAAAAAGTAATCAGAGTTGGTGTGATTACTCTAAGCGATCGTGCTTCTCAAGGACTTTATAAAGATGTAAGTGGCGTAGAAATCCAAAAACTAATGACTTCTTTCTTTGAAGAGAAAAAACGTCCTATAGAATTCGATTATCAACTGATACCTGATAATGCTGAAATACTTACCGCTACCCTTCAAAAAATGGTTGAAGATAAATGCGACATCATTGTCACCACTGGCGGTACTGGAATTGGACCAAAGGATCTAACTCCAGATGTCGTGCTACCTATGCTTGATAAAGAGATTCCTGGTATCATGGATTTAATTCGCATGAAATATGGCGAGATTCATCCTTCTGCCTTAACCAGTCGCTCTGTTGCAGGTGTTATCGACCAAAGCTTAGTTTATTGTTTACCTGGTAGCCCAAGAGCTGTAAAAGAGTATTTAGAAGAAATTCAAAAAACACTAATGCATTCTATCTATATGATTCACACTTTGGACTTACATGGATAAGAAAGCGAAAATCTCTGATTAGAAAAAGGCAAAATAGAGGCTTTTGAAGTTTTAAAAGCCAAGGAATTTACTTTCGTAAATGACTGTTTTAAAACGAAAGTAACGAAGAGTTTGACATTTTCTAACGGAGAAATAAGATATTTCTATTGATATTATTTTGAGCGACAGGTTTTCTGTCGCTTTTTTGTTTTAGGTAAATATTTCCAGCTCATTATTTAATCTTCCAGCTCAAGCGGAAATGTTTTCCGCTTTCTTAATTTAAGCTTTCTACAATATGATAGATAAAAGAAGTTGGCAACGGATTACAAATCCATTGCAGCTATTTGGGAATGAAACTAAACACCCAAGATAAGCTCCTCAAAAAAAGCACAAAAAAAACCTCGACCAAAAGCCGAGGTTTTAAAAATATCATAAACAGTTATTATTTTCTAACAACCACTTTTTCTACTTTACTTTCTGTTTCAGTTTCTACTTTTACAAAGTAAACCCCTTCCGCTTGACTTGATAAATCAATCATTTCTTTACCAATCAATTGGTTTGAATAAACGGTATGTCCAACAGCGCTGATAATTTCAACTTTCGCTGATTGGTTCAATTTAATAGTAAACTGACCATTATTAGGATTTGGATATACTTCCATATTGAAAGCTTGTACATCACCTAAACCAGTACAGTTATGTGTGGTGATATAGGCTTCTTTTGTCATAGTATTTTCATTAGTACCATCACCAATAGTTAAGCTTACATTATATACTCCAGCAGTAGCATAAACTACAGTTGGGTTTTCATCAGTTGATGTTGCAGGCTCTCCACCTTCGAAAGTCCAGCTATAAGTAGTTACAGCTCCAACAGAATTAGAAGAGAACTCTACCATCTCACCATCACAAACATCTTGCTGGTCAGCAGCAAAATCGGCGAATAAAGGAGAAGAAGAGCTAGCACCAGGAAGAACGATATAGTCAACCCAGGCACAGTCACTACCACTTGATGCAGAACCATCTTTAGAATAAGACCATTTTAAGGTATGTTCTCCAGCAGGACAAGTATACTCATGCATTCCCCATGCTTCTGTACCAGACCAAGAATCCATCTCAGTATTATCAATGAAGAACTTTAAGAAGTCATAATTTCCTTCAGAGCTTACCTTACTATAGAAACTTACCAAACTTTCACTCGCAGCAGAAACTTCAATTTCTAAACTTGAACTTTGGTTATGGGAAATAGTTCCTGATTTTGCAGAATATGTTCCTTCGTAAACATCAGAACCTTCAATAATAGTCCAATCCGCATTTCCAGAGAAAGTCCATTCATACTGAGTGAAATCACCAGTTTCCCAATCTTCAATTACCAAACCTAGAGGAAGCATGATAGAATTACTAGTTGAATAATTTCCTGCACTTAAATCAGTTGAGAAATTAGCTAATTCTCCAAGAGGAGCGTCATCAGCAACAGTAATTTCGAATTCAGCCATGGCAGTTCCAGCAGCATCTAAAGCACCTAAAGTAGCAGCACTTGTATTGATAGTGATATAAGGACTAGAAGTAGCAATGGTCATATTGGCTTCAGGAGAACCTGCATGGCCATTGTTATTAGCATTGAATTTAAGGATAGCAGTTTCACCAGCATCTAAACGACCGTTTCCGTCACCAGCTGCATCGTCAATCTCAGCAAATACAATATTTAAAGCAGGAGCATTAATTTTGAAACTTACATTATCTTCCCACATATCTTTAGCAGTACCATTGATTTCGAAAGTTAAGGTTTCCATATATTGGTCAGGAGCATTATCAGCGATAGCAAAGCTGAATGCATCTTCCATAGTGATCATCTCATCAGCATCAACATCACCTAGAGTAATGGTAGCAGCTGATAATAAAGTACAATAATCATCATTTTCAGAAGTAATGGTAACTGTAACTGCAGTTGCAGGATCAGCACCTAAGTTTTTAAATGCAACATCCATAGAAATTTCAGAATCATACATGACTAAACCATCATCAGTATTTACTTCAAAACCTTCGATAACCATATAAGGTCCTTCAGGAGAAATAATCTGAACAGTTTCATAAATAGTTTGGGTATTCATAGCAGTAACTACTAGTTTGGCATCACCAGGAAGTAATTCATGCTCAATAGTTACCTCACCATTTTCATCAGCAATAGCACTATAATAAAGACCATCAGCAGCTTGAGAGATAGCAACCATTGCACCTGGCATTGGAGTTCCATCACTAGTTACTGTTGTTGAAAAAGCAATACCACTAATAATAGTTTCGCTACTTAAACTCAACTCAGCAGGAGCCATAGTTCTAGGCTGTAATGCACAGTCACCAAAAGTAGTCCATGTTTGAACAGTTTCAAGATCCTCTCCTTGAGATGCCTCAGCATACATCAAGTTCAATCCATTAACAACAATACTTCCCAAGAAAGTTCTTCCTTCTTCGGTACTTGTACCATTACCAGGATTTGTAGCATAATCATATCCACCAGTTAAAATATCGTTGAAATAATCTTGTCCTCTCATTGGAGGGTTCCATGGCTGGTTAATGGTAGCCATTAATGCCATTACAGCACCACCATTTTCTTTTTTCAACCAAGCTTCAGCAAAACACTCACCAGAATGGAAAGCACCATTAACACAAGCTACTGAGAAAAGAATAGGTAACCTGTTTTCATTAGTTAAGGAAGCAATATGAGAATTACTAAAACCAGAAGTTACCCAAGAATTTTCAGAACCATGACCACAATAGTTAGCAATACTAATACCATCGTTTACAGCATTAGCTACCATACCAGAATTGGCTCCTGGATCGTAAGCTGTGGTATGTGTAGTATATGAAAAAGGCTCTAATTTATTATCATAGATAACATTTGTATGAGCCCAGTCTTTTTCACCATCATCACCACCACTACCATCATTACTTCCTAATGATAAAGCATGAGTATACCATTCACCACCTACTTCAGGATTTTTCTCATAGTTAATAGCTTTATCAACTTGAATAGTAATATGAGCAGGAGAAGAACCAGAGAAACGACCTATTGCAATTTCAGGATACCAATCAGTTCCTTCCACACAACCCATCATAGGATCCATAGGTGCATTGGCACCACCACCTAAATCACTTTTGATATCAGCCCAATCACCTGAAAGTTGAACATACATGATATCAGGATTATTATCGTAAGACTCTTGAATCAATGACTTTACATTTGTTCCAGTAGCAACAACTTCTTTATAAACATTGAATCCTTTTTCCATTTTCCAATCGATAAATGGCTGTAAAGCATCCTCATCTCTTTCAGTAGTAATGACCAAGATATCACCAAAGTTTCCGATAGGAAGTGCTTCACGAGTATAGTCTGCATAGTTTACAAACATACTATTATACATGGCATCCATTTCTTGAAGAACCATAACTGAAGTACGAGTTTTAGGATTGATAGCACGGCTATTGTTATCATTAACATTTACTGTGATTTCAGTATAAACTCTTAGTGTATTATTTGCGGCATTATATTGAAAAGGATATACCTTAACATTAGTACCACGAACATCTCTCAAAATGAAAGGTTCATCTGCACTTGCAATTGATTTTGGATACCAAGAATCATTTACAGAAGCTGGATCTATCTCATAAGGAATAGTGTTAGGATCTTGATTTCTGTAGATGGTTCCTCTTGAAGGTACCAAAGGATAATCTAATGTGATATCTACATATTCACTATTAGCGACATCAATACTTACGTTCTTTTGATTCGAGATTTGAACAGAACTATTTAAAAATGGTAGTTCAGCCCATCCTTTTTCTCGAGTAACTACACTATGGTCAAAAATAATTTTAGAATAGTTTTGACCATTAATTACTGTGTTTTCAATACTGTACTCGCCTAGTGTAAACGACAATTGTCTTTCACTATCAGAGCTCTGTGAATAATTCACAGAAAAGCTACCGTCTGCAAATGAGGCAAAGCCCATCATTACAGCCATAGCAATTAGTAAAAATTTCTTCATGATTGAATTTTATTTGAGTTTGTAAAAATATTTCAAAAGATAGCGCAAGTATACTAATAATTTAAGTATGAAGCTGTTAATTATTAAATTTATCAGCTTTACTTTAAACTATATTTAAATACTTGAATTCCTTTGGCTGTATGGACACGAAAAATCAAACAGGGGTTGTATGAAGGGATGGGAAATTGAATGATTTCCTCATTTTTAGGTTCCTTAGCCAATTGATAAATCATTGCTCCTTTCAAATCAAAAACACTAAAACCGCTCACTATCACATTTTTGCAAAAAGGGAAAGACACCCTGACTTGTTGATCATCATTAGTAATGAACATCTGAAAATCTTCTTGTTCAAAATCTTCAACTGATTCACATAAATCAACAAAAGCTTCTTGCCCCAAAGTATCAGAACATAGGGTTACTGGATCTTGATAGGTGAAATAGACAAAATGATTTCCTATTCCAGCTGCTTCAGGATGAAAATAACCGGTATCAACAAAAAGTCCAAAATATTGGCCCTCCTCAGGTTGTCCTTCGATTAGAGGATAAGCCACATGATTGTGACAAAACTCAGGTAATAAAGCAAATGAAAGTTCTGGTAATTCCTGAACGTGAATATAATCCTCAAGGAGCAAAGTATCGGAACTTACCGAATTACTCACCACCAATTTTACTTGATAAACACCCGATTCTTCATATTTAACCGCAGGATTAATATCATTCGACTCCTCAGGATTTCCATCTTCAAAATACCAATGGGTATTCACAACATCACCCGTACTGTAGTTCTCGAATGTGATGATATCTTTACGACAAATCATAGTATCTTCTACCTGAAAAAAAGCATGAACAGGTAAAGGAGCAAATGCGGTAACATTTTCAGAATGGCATTGCAAAATTTGCTTGGTGGTGTCATTTTGAATAAAACTTACCAATTCCATATTTTCAGGATTCCACTCCCCCTCTAATAAAAATTGTGCTTCTATTTCAAGGTAATTTGATTCTGAAAAATCCAAAGATATACCTTGAGCATTGGGCGACATGATTCTTTCCACATGATTCAAAATATAACTGCCTTGCCACTCATAGTTTATTTCGGATTCGGTAAGTGCCAAAATCAAACTAATGGTGTCACTTTCAATAGCTGCTACTTTAAATATACCTAATTCTAAAACCAGAGTATCCTCAAAAAACTCACCTGTTGCGGTTATTGTAAATGAAGATGGTGTATTATTTGATTGATGGAAGGCACTAACGTAATCTTCGTATGCTCCGGCTGCTATGGCTTGACCACCTATTATAGGATATGGAATATTCTGAATCTGATAAAAACCAGCTCTCTGATTGGCATATATATTAGAGAAGGGGTCGTTTAAGTGATAGTTGATGACACTAATCTGATAGCCATCAGCTTTCATTTGCTCAATAATCTGAGCCTCATTTGCACAAGCAGAACTCCATGTGGCCGTACCTATCTCTACTAGTACATTCTCCATAGTCACCTGACTATAAGACAAAATCACCATAAACATTAATAGGGAAACAAAAAATCTTCTCATGAGAAATCAGCTATTTGCGCAAAAATAAGAATTTTGAGGATGGGGATGAAATTGGATTTACAAATAGGAGAATTATTAATTTGCCACCCATGCAGGAATGGCAAGGTAAACCAAGACAGATATGGATGACCACAAATGGCAATTGCATAAAAAAAAGGAAGCCTTGACACTACGGTCAAGGTTTAAACGCAAATTGTCGCGGACAGAAAAAAAAATTTACCCCCTATACTCCAACAAGATGCGAAAGTTCATAAAAGAAACAGAAGGCCTACCCTTTAAAATCTTTTAACAAATGCAAGCAAGGAATTTGCCTATTTTTGCAAGACACAATACTATATCATTCTGAATCATGAAAAAATCAATCTATATTATCCTATTTAGTTTAATACTCAGCCTAGGCCTACAAGCGCAAACGCCTTTAACCGAAGCTGTAGATTTTAAAACCAAAGATATTCATGCCGGAATCCAACAACTCTTTACTATATTGGATGAAGATCAACAATATGTACTTATTGATTTCTTTAGTGTGACTTGTGGACCTTGTCAAACTATGGCTCCTATGATAGATTCAGTGTATCATTATTTCGGCCAAAACGAACATGGGTTATATGTCATGGCCATCGACCAGTTCTTCCCTACTGATATGGTGATGGGCTTTGAGGAGGATTATGCCACTCATTACCCTTTGGTTTCAGGATTAGATGGTGGTGGTGGTGATGCATATGAGGCTTATCAAATTCCATATTATCCAAGTTTAATACTGATAGCTCCAGATCATAGTATTATAGAACAAGCTATTCCGGAGCCCTCCTCAGCCAAAGAACTCATTGAGTTATTAGAATCACATGGTTTAATTTCTAGTTCCACAAATGAGCTTACAAACCAAACGGCCTTTAATGTATTTCCAAACCCAAGTACCGATAATATTCAAATACAATCTCAATCCAATCAAATCATTGAAAACATTAGGATATACGCTATCACTGGAAAAGAGGTACTCACTATAAATGGAAAATCATCCACATCAGATATAACTATCCATGTGAATGACTTTCAAAATGGGGTTTATCTTATTTCTGTAGAATACAAATCTGGAGAAAGATATTCCAGAACATTCATCAAGAAATAATATTCAAATTTTAATATCCTGATAAAATAGTCTGAAGAGTTTCAAATTTATTTTGATAATCTTTTAGCGACCTTTTAATCACTTCTTGAGCTTCTTCGGCACCATATGTATGAGTTATCTCTACATTCAGTTCATTTTGCCCTGGCATATCTTTATAAGTTAGGAAATAGTGCTTTAGTCTTTCAATAATTAAAGCAGGTGCATCATGAATATCTTTCATATTTCCATAAACCACATCACCATCCAAAACTGCTATAATCTTGTCATCAGCTTCGTCACCATCTATCATTCTAAAACCACCTATAGGTCGTGCTCTAACGAGAATATCACCGTGAGTGATTTCTTTCTCTGTTAAAACACAAACATCAATTGGGTCACCATCCCCAACAATTCCTTTTCTATCCGTCATTTTCTTACAATACTCCGCCACATTCTCGGCAGAATAGGTTTGAGGAATAAAACCATAAAGAGCAGGTACTGTATTAGAATATTTTGCAGGTCGATCTAGCTTCAAATATCCTGATTCCTTATCTACCTCATACTTTACCGTATCGGTAGGAACCATTTCGATATAACAAGTCATTACTTCTGGAGCACCTGTACCAACATCCACACCATGCCATGGGTGGGATTTATATCTTAAGCCCATTAGTTTCCCAATAGGATCCATTAATGAATTAGCCATTTATTGTATATTTTTTTATTTGTTACGTATATTTAGGTATTGTGTTGCAAAAATAGGGAAATATCTCCATCTAAATTTGAATAGCGGTGGCATATGTTACAGAAAGAAGCAGATTCATAAAAAAACAAGCATTTAAAGGTCGAAACATCAAAGATTGAAGTCTTTTTTGAGAAATAACCATATTATTTATGATAAATCCGCCATAATTAATAATTTTGAAGGCCAAAATTGAATAATGGATATTTATTCCCGCATTAAAGAAAAATCAGAGCAAGGAAAAAAGCAATTAGCTGTATTGGTGGATCCTGACAAACATAAAGTGTCAGATTTCCTTCCTTTAGCTAGCAAGTTGTCTTCTTACCCTATCGATTATTTTTTAATTGGTGGGAGCTTATTAAGTAAAGATTTGCTGGACGAGTGCCTTCTAGCCTTTAAAGAAGTCTGCAATATTCCATTGATTATTTTCCCAGGTGGTGTAATGCAAATTAATCCCAAAGCTGATGCCTTACTCTTTCTTTCTCTTATTTCTGGTAGAAATGCCGAACTATTAATAGGAAAACAGGTAGAATCTGTTCCATATATTCTTCACGCAAATATTGAACCTATTTCCACGGGTTATATATTAGTGGATGGTGGAAGCATGACCACAGCTCAATATATTTCTAACACCTTACCTGTTCCCGCCAATAAACCAGATATTGCTGCACTTACTGCTAAGGCAGGAGAAATGATAGGTATGAAAATGATTTATCTAGATGCTGGTAGTGGAGCAAAAAATAGCGTTTCAAAAGAAATGATTTGCAAAGTGAGAGCCATCACTGATTTACCATTAATGGTGGGTGGCGGCATAAGAAGTGCTGAAGCCATTCAAGAGAAAATCGATGCTGGTGCCGACTTGGTTGTTATTGGAACAGCTATTGAAAACGATCTCGCGTTTCTGGACCAGATTAAAACCATTTTCAATAAATAAAGCTTAAAATATTTAAATCTTTTCTTGAGTTTCACAAGAGGATTACCTCAATATTCACAGTGCATTCTTTACCATAAGCTTTTTTAAGATTTCCCCATCATTTTAAATAGGCTGGTTTGGTGCAAACTATTATCTTTACCGCCTGAAAAAATAATGATATGAAGAAAAGTTTACTATTAGCATTTTTTGCCACGCTTTATATGATGTCTATTGGACAATCAAATGCTCAATATTCCCCAGATTTCACTGCCATTACCATGGAGAAGGATACTTTTAATCTGGTAGAATTTTGGAATGAATATCCCAATAAATATGTGGCCTTAGAGTTCTTCTTTACAGAAAGCCAATTTTGTCAGGAAATTTCTCCAATGGTAGATTCAGCTTATCAGTATTTTGGAAATAATGAGCATGACATTCATTTTATTTCCATAAATATGGGAAATGACTCTGCAGCCTGTAAAAAGTATATCGACTCCTTATCTATTCAACATGGCGTTGTTCCTGGAATAGGAGGTAATGGAAATGACATCACAAATGCTTTCGAAATACAATCTTTTCCAACAGTTATTTTAATGAGTCTTGATAGTATAACCTATATTGATACGATTATGGCTGACGACACCATTAACAGTATTGAAATACTTCATACTAACATTATTATTCAAGACATCTGGCCTATTATTCACGCTACAGATATCATTGATACTATATTAGTTGCAGACAGCACAATATACCCAAGTACCACACAACAAGCCAATGGTATTTTTAAGCCAGAAAATGCACTAAGCTCTTTATTTATTTATCCTAACCCTGCTGATGAATTTATAAAAGTTGAAATTTCCGATTTTGATTCAGAAATTAACTATCAGATACTCGACCTTTCAGGGAGAATGATCTTAAATCAACGAAAAAACACTCTAAACAGTCAAGAGATCGAGATTAACGTTTCTCAATTACAAAAAGGCATATATTTCCTTCGCTTATTTGATGGCAAAAGAACTGCTAGCCAGAAAATAAACATCCAATAAAACTGTAACTTTTCCTTATATCCTGAGTATAACGAACTAGCTAAAGCTGAAAACTTTAGTCGGAATTCAATTTAAGGTAGACTTTGAATTTCAAATTGTGTTGTAAATGTTGTATTCATGAGACTAAAGTCTTCAAATTTAAGCGTCATTTTTTTGGCTTGCATTTGGCTTGCATCTATTCCTTACCAAACTATGGCACAAGGAAATAGAGGAGTCAACTCAGCAGAGCTTGTCTATTCTTCTCACCTGGTTGATGATGATACGAGTGGTGCAAGCGAAGGTGATGGAGATGGTTTAGTTGAAGCAGGAGAAACAGTTGAGTTCCCCTTAGCAATTGTTAATACCGGAACCTTAACAGCACATAATGTGAGTGCCATTCTTTCCTGCTCCGATCCCATGATAGATATTACAGACAATCAAGAATCCTTTGGAACCATTTCTGTTGATGAAATTGATTGGAGTAATAATGATTACGATTTTGAGGTATCTGCCTCTTGCCCAGAAAAAGATATTGAATTTATATTAAGCATTACATCAGATGAAGGCTATTGGGTGAGTACTTTTATCATTCATGTGAGCGAAGCTGGTCAGGCTCAGCTTTCTTATTTCAATCACCAAATTGATGACGATGACAACGGCAGTAGCGACGGAGATGGAGATGGAATTGCAGAATCTGGAGAATCTATTGAATTACCAATAAGTATAAAAAACACAGGCGAAGCAACAGCCAATAATGTATCGGCAATTCTTACCTGTACCGATCCTGATATTGAAATCACTGATCTTTCTGAATCATTTGGAGATATAATTACAAATGACGAATCTTGGTCTAATTACGAATACAATTTTAATATCTCACCTAATTGTCCCGATAAAGATGTAGAATTCACTCTACAAATTACTTCTGAAGAAGGTAGCTGGAACTCAAGTTTTACTATTTCCATTATTCATCCAGGTTCCCCAATTTTAGAATATGCCAATCATAATATTGACGATGACAGTTCTGGTTCTAGTGACGGTGATGGAGATGGAGTTGCAGAAGCTGGTGAGGCCATTGAAATTCCCATACAAATTCATAATGCAGGAGTCCTAAACGCCACAGATATTTCTGTTTCAATCTCTACATCAGACCCTCATATTGTAATTACTGATCATTTTGAATACTATGCAGATATTGCTGCTGGAGCAGTTGCTTGGTGCAATAATGACTTTGATATCGAAGTGAATTCCAACTGTCCTGATAAAGATGTGGTTTTTAATATGACCATTGAATCCAATCAGGGAATATGGTTTGATAGTTTTGTGCTACACATTTCTGAACAAGGAATGCCCCAATTGGCTTTCGAAGAACTAACAATTGACGATGACAACTCAAATAACAATGGGAATATTAATGGATTTGTGGAACCAGGAGAACATATAGAACTCCCTATTCTCATCCAAAACAATGGGGAAGCAAATGCCCATAATGTAAGTGCAGTTTTAAGCACAAACGATCCTCATATCGATATTACGGATGCCAACGAAAATTTTGGCAGCATTGATGCTGGTGATTCCGATTGGTCCAATAATGAATTTGACTTTTATGTACAACCAAATTGCCCAGATAAAGATGTCCTTTTTACCTTAAGCATCAGCTCCAACGAAGGGGTTTGGGTTTCCAATTTCACTATTCATGTGAGCATAGCTGGTAATCCTGAACTAGAATTTTCAAGTTTCAATATTGATGATGACGATGAAGGCTCCAGCTCTGGAGATGGCGACCATAAAGCCGAACCTGGTGAAAACATAGAAATTCCATTAGCCCTAATCAATACTGGTACTGCCATAGCTCACAACGTAACCGCAATTATTTCTTGTTCCGATTCTGATATCAGCATTACCGATGATACAGAAAGTTTCGGCACTGTTTCAGTAGGTGAAGTGGATTGGTCCAATTTAGATTTTGACTTTACTGTGGGTTATGGAACTCCTGAAAAGGATGTCATATTTCACTTAAACATTCTATCTGACGAAGGTAATTGGTCCGATACCTTTATAGTACACATTCATACAACAGAAGGCTTTCCTACAATAGGATTTAACGACCATATTATTGATGATGATGACAATGGTAGCTCCAATGGTAATGGTGATGGTATTCCTTCTGCTGGAGAAAATATTGAATTACAAATAGAAATTGAGAATATGGGCGATGCCAGTGCTCATAACATCTCTGCAGTATTAAATTGCGAAGATTCCGATATTAATATTACAGATGCCAACGAATCTTATCCCAATTTAAATGTAGGTGAATATGGATTATCCAACTATGCTTATAATTTTGAAATTGCCAATGATTGTGAAGACAAAACAGTCATGTTTACATTAAGTATTTCTGCTGATGAAGGAAGCTGGACCAGCACATTCTTTTTACCTATAGCTGGTGCAGGCATTCCACAATTAACATTTGATTCCTTTGAAATAAATGACGATAATGAAGGCGGAAGTTCAGGTGACAACAATGGTGTTGCCCAACCTGGAGAAACCATAGAACTACCTATTAATATTAGTAACATTGGAAATGGTCCAGTTCACTCTGTTTCTGGGCAACTTTTTACCAACGATCCTCACATTACCATAACCGATGATTTTGAAGAATTTGGCAACATCTCTGAAGGATCACAAGCTTGGTCATCTAATGATTTCAACTTTGAAATTGCTCAGGACTGCCCAGAAAAAGATGTTATCTTTAATTTGAAATTAGAAGGTGATGAAGGAATTTGGAATGTGGCCTTTCTAGTTCATATCACTCCTTATCAATACTTTCAAATTGAAACATTTTCTTCACCCAGCACAGCTGGGAACACCCAAGGGAACGGAAGTTATTTACTAGGAGAAGCCTGCACCATTCATACTGAAGCAAACGAAGGATATCAGTTTATAAATTGGACAAAAAATGGCTCCGAAATTACTTCTGACGAAACCTATAGCTTTGTTGTTGAAGAAGACTTAATACTACAAGCTAATTATGCTTTAAAGGACTTTACAGTTAACCTTATTTCCAATCCTAGTATCGGAGGAAATGTAGAAGGTGGAGGAATCTATCAATATGGAGAGTCAGTATCGGTATCAGCAATTGCACATCCAGAATATATTTTCATGGAATGGAGAGTAAATGGAGTGCAGGTATCCACCAATACCAATTATACTTTTTATGTCGGTCAAAATACCGAATTAATAGCTTATTTCCAGAGCAATTCGTTTACCGTAACTGCTGAGGCTAACATTACTGGAGGAGGAAATATAATTGGTGCTGGAGAATATAACTATGGTGATATTGTAAGCATGACAGCCTCAGGAATAAACGATTACGAATTTGTAAATTGGTCAGAAAATGGCTTAGTTGTTTCATCAAATGCCATTTATGAATTTGAAATTACAAAGAACAGAAATCTTGTAGCCAATTTCTCTGAAGATTATTATACCATTACCGCCGATGCTATTCCAGATGGTTCAGCCATAATTGAAGGAGATGGAAACTTTACTCCGGAACAATCTTGTCACATGTATGCCATTCCAAATCCAGGATACTATTTTATCAGTTGGCAAGAAAACGGCACATCGATATCAAGTAATCCTCACCTTGTTTTTCCTGTGGAACAAAACAGAAATCTAGAAGCTCATTTTGGTGTTTACGATTTTGAAATCTCAACAACTGTGAGTTCATCAATTGCAGGTATTGCTAGCGGTGGTGGGTTTGCTAATATTGGCGATGAAACTACTGTCTTGGCCTCACCCCATACGGGCTGGGAATTCTTTAACTGGACCTATAATGGCATTGTAATTAGTGATCAAGCTACATACACATTTTCAGTGAACAACAGCATGATTTTACAAGCCAATTTCATCATTGCAGAATATCATATTTCTACCTCAGCTAATACCGATGATGGTGGTGAAGTTGAAGGAGACGGAAATTTTATTTACGGAGAAACAGCCACTGTTATTGCCAACTCTTCTTCTACTTATTACTTTTTAAAATGGACAGAGGATGGTGATGTGGTATCTATAGACCCAGAATTCAGTTTCACTGTTACCTCAGACAGAAACTTAAAGGCACATTTCAAGGTTCAACAATTCAACATAGAAGCATTAGCAGTTCCTGCATATGGTGGAATTATATTAGGAGCTGGTTCGTATGATTATGGTAGCTCCATCACCCTTAGTGCCACGCCAAATACCAACTACACATTTGTAGGTTGGAAAGAGGATGGTGAGTTGGTGAGTGAAAATGATAATTATAACTTCTCTGCTTGGTCAAATCGCAATATTAAAGCAGTTTTCGAATTTATTGATGGCATTGAGAATACAGAGACCTCTTCAATTTTCGCTTATCCAAACCCAAGCTCTAGATACTTCAAAATAGAACTCTCAGAACGAACCCATATGCAAATCATTGATTTAAAAGGCCATATCATAAAAGAAGAAGTATTAGAAGTTGGAATCTCAGAAGTTGATTTACATGAAAACTCTGATGGTTTATACATCATGAGACTAGTGAATGGAAACCGCATTAACACTATCAAACTCATCAAAAGATAGGCCTTAAAAAAACTTGAAGAATTAAAAAATTCTTTCGTTACTTTGTAAATTCAATTTTCCTAGGGCTTATCAAAGCTCAGGAATGAAAAACCAACAGATGAAAACAATAGATCTACATATAAAAATCGAAGAGTTCGAAAATATCTCAGAACTAAACCAGCAAGATCAAGAATTACTTAAAAAAGCATGGGAAGCCTGTGATACCGCATACGCTCCCTATAGTAGGTTTAATGTTGGAGCTGCTGTTCTATTAGAAAATGGTGAAATTGTTAGTGGAAATAATCAAGAAAATGCGGCCTATCCAAGTGGTCTGTGTGCAGAGAGAGTAGCCATGTATTATGCTTCGGCGCACTATCCTGGAGTACCAATGAAAGCGATTGCCGTAGGCGTAAAATCTGATGTGGTGCATTTAGAAGACCCTGGGAGTCCTTGTGGATCCTGTAGACAAGTCATGGCAGAATACGAAAATCTTTATCGTACAAAATTGAGAATCATTCTCGGAAGTCCCCATACTCGTATTCAGGTTTTAGAAGGTATTGGTAGTTTACTTCCTTTGACTTTCTATGCGGAAGGCTTGAAAAAATAGGCTCATTCCTTTTTACTGAAAAAACACCAAGCTTAATGAGATTCATTAGACTTTTCTAATAATATACATCAGGTATTTTGTCTCTGATTTATGCCCCGATGCCTTATCTTCATATTTATAGATTAATGATGAATCCTTTAATATTTCAAAATCTATATTTGAATTCTGAATAGTCTCTTTTAGAATCTTAACTTTAGAACATGTATCCTGAATACAAATACATAAGACCCCTCCTTTTTCAATTTTTAAAGCCGCTTTAATAATCAGATCTGTTTCACGCTTTCTATCTCTTTTTTCAAAATGAAACATGGAATCAAACAGAATAATATTGAAATCTTGGAACTGATCAAATTGGTAGATATCATCTACTATGCCTACTAATTTCAATTTTTCTCTTTCAGATATTTTGTTCATTTGATCAATTCCAAGCTTTGATTGATCAAGACCTGTAACCTCGTATCCTAGTTTTGCTAATGCAATGGCATCTCTACCTTGACCACAACCTATATCAATCAACTTACCTTTGACTGGATAATCTTTAAAAAACTTTATTAATTCAACATAGGGTTCACCAAACAAATTCTCAGTCACGTAGTATTTATCATAATCAGCCATAATTCTAATATTCTTAAACAAATGAAGTTTTACATTAATGCTAGTGCTTCTTCAACACTAGAAACTGGTAATTTACAAGACTTATTCTCACAAACATAAATCAAAGATGTGCCTTTTTGATATCTTCCTTCCATAAGAGGCAAATAAGCATCCTTTTTACTACCTGCAAACACAGTATTAAAACTATAGGATTTTTGGATTTCAATAATCCATTCCTGACTCTTCTCTCCCATCATCACCACTTCTTTGGCTGGACTAAGAAAACGCATGAGTAATAAATCCCAATTGGCATAATAAACTTGTCCTTTTTTCAAGCTCGACTGCACATTCTGAAGCATCACCTGTGCATGACTGATATATCTTTGATCGGATAATATCAAACCTAAATCCATGAGGTTTTGAGCCATGATGCTATTGGCAGCAGGAATCACATTATCTGTCGTTTCCATTTTTCGCGCCACTAAATTATTATCCTCCTCTGTATAAAAGAACATTTGAGAATCAGCATGAAGAAATTCATGATAACAATTATTGAGCAATAACTGGCTTCTATCTAGGTATTCTTTTTTGAAAGTCACTTGGTATAAACTCACATAAGCCTTGATGAGCAAAGAATAATCATCGAGAAAAGCATCAATTTTTGCCACTCCATTTTTATAGGTCCTGTATAATTTACCTTTCTTGTCACTCAGTTTATCCCAAATAAAATTAGCATTCCTCTCAGCCATAATCAAATAACTTGTTTCATATAAGGATACATAGGCATCTATCAAACCTTGTAACATAATAGCATTCCATGAAGTGAGGATTTTATCGTCTAATCCCGGCCTCACTCGTTCTGCTCGTACTTCTAATAACTTCTCAATCGACCTAGTTAGAATTTCTTGTAATTCAGACTCCTCCAAATTAAATTGATGAGCTAGTTTTTCATAAGTCTCAATTCTCATGGGAATATTATGACCTTCCCAGTTACCTTGTTCACTAATATCGTAGGCTGCACAGAAGACTTCAGCACTATTTCCAAGAACTTGGTCTATTTCTAATTTAGTCCATACATAGAATTTACCTTCCACTCCTTCGCTATCGGCATCTAAAGCAGAATAGAATCCACCCTCTTCTTGGCTCATTTCTCTAGAAATATATTGCAAACTCTGGCGAATGGTTTTTTCGTAAAGTGCTTTGGGTGCTAATTTAAAAGCTCTAGCATATAAACTTATCAATTGCCCATTATCATAAAGCATTTTCTCGAAATGAGGTGCCAGCCATATATTATCTACTGAGTATCGAGCAAATCCTCCTCCAATTTGATCGTAAATTCCACCCATGGCCATTTTGTCAAGAGTAAGGTGAAGAAAATCTAATGCCTCTGTATTTTTGTAGTATTGACCATAAGCTAATACAAATTCGAGTCCTATGGGTAATGGGAATTTTGGAGCTCCACCAAAACCTCCTTCTTTATGGTCAAAGGTAGCAGCAGTATTTTTGTATATTTCATGTAAATCAGCCTCCTCAAATAAGTCATGATCACTTTTCACATGAATCACTTCCGATTGGGCAATTCCGTTCAATAAATGATTGGCATAGTCTTCGAACTTCTGTGGATTCTCTTTATAAGAATTATGCAACGACTTAAGAGTTTGACGCCATTGGCTTGGAGGGAAATAAGTTCCACCAAAAACAGGTCTTCCATCGGGCATGGCAAAACAATTGAGAGGCCAGCCCCCTTGTCCTTTCATCAAATGTACCGCATTCATATAAACTTGGTCCACATCGGGTCGTTCCTCCCTATCCACCTTGATACACACAAAATTTTCATTCATCAACTGTGCTATCTCTACATTTTCGAAGCTTTCTCTTTCCATTACATGACACCAATGGCAAGCAGAATACCCAATACTCACCAAAATAAGTTTGTTTTCTGCCTTAGCCAAGGCCAAAGCTTCCTCTCCCCAGGGATACCAGTTTACTGGATTATGGGCATGTTGAAGTAAATATGGACTGGTTTCGTTAACGAGTTTATTGCTGTGCTTATGCTGATCTGACATGGGATATTATTTTTTTTATTTGTAAAGCAAAAATACACTTATTGAAACCTTTGTCATAAGAATAGAACTCATAAATATTTCATAATATCCAAGCTTTGAACCAGTATACAGTAATTTTGTAGCATGAACACAACACACTTCAATATTAATACCGATTTCGATGGCAATCCACCACGAGTGACTTTACCAAATCCTGAGTTTTTGAAATATCTTGGCGAAGAGAAGTTTAGAGCATTAGTGAGCCGACATTACGACCTCTTAGTGGAGAGTTCTATTAAAGAAATATTCCCAACCCATGAAAGAGCAATAGCAGCTGCCAAAAAGCATTCTGCCGACTTCTTTATTCAATTAATGGGAGGTCCGGAATATTATAAGGAAAGTCGTGGTGAGCCCATGATGCGCAAAAGACATTTGCCTTTTACTATTGATATGAATGCCAGAATAGTTTGGCTACAATGCTATCAGATAGCATTAAATGAGCTGACAGATGTGCCAGCTCATTTATTACAATCTTTTTGGGATTACCTCGAAAGGTTTAGTTTGTGGATGATTAATTCTTAATTAATTTCTTTACCGTTTTTTGACGATCATTCTTGATG
Organism: Lentimicrobium sp. L6; assembly: GCF_013166655.1. Taxonomy (NCBI): domain Bacteria; kingdom Pseudomonadati; phylum Bacteroidota; class Bacteroidia; order Bacteroidales; family Lentimicrobiaceae; genus Lentimicrobium; species Lentimicrobium sp. L6. Next base: position 10,598 of record NZ_JABKCA010000031.1, on the reverse strand, counting down.
GTCAATAAATACATCCCTTTATTCTCTTTGCTTAAATCGATATTGGCATTTTGACCTTGGTAGACTAATTTTCCTGCCATAGTTGTGATTAATATTTCATCAAATTGAGCTCCTTTGATAGTATAAATACCATTCCCAGGATTATTAGTGATGCTATAAAGATTTTCTTTATCAGTTACAGCAATACCTGTACCACTTGGTTGCCAATGGATACTGATACCTGCAAAACTTGGAACATCTGCTGGGGTTTGTGTATCTGGGTCAATTCCTTTGGTAAAAGTAAAAGACGAATAATTTCCAGTATTGTTTTTATCAGTCAATTCCATCCAAACATGATAAGTTCCATCAGGCATTAAATCACCATTAAAGTCTAGGCCATTCCAAGTACAACTACGAGTGGCATGACTATTTCGAGTAGCGCCAGTAATGGCATCTGTGGTATTATATTCACTTCCGGCAGCACCTGTGGAGGCTTGCCAAGTATTGAGGTGAGTCTTTCTGTTTTGAGCATAAGCCATCAGGGTTTTTACAAACTCCCCATTGTCATTTTCTACCCAAATGGCCACAACATTTCGTGGGTTGTAATTTCCTCCGGCATTACTGGTAGTAGCCGTGACGGTGAGTTCACCATAGGTTTGTGCAAATAATCCAATAGATGCAAATAATGATAATAATAAAAGTGTAGCAGTTTTCTTCATAGCTATATTTTTGTTTCTAATAAAAAGCTAAGATAGGAAAGATTTCAATCTGGTAATGAACCACCGAAACTTAAAACCATTTAATGGAAATGAGGTCTACTATTTTTAACAAGAAATCTGCAATTTGATTGGTGATTTCCACTCCTTCGCTACGTCCAACAATATAAAGTAGGAATACCACATAAATACTTATTAAAGCTATAGCTTTCCCAATACCAAGTTTTTTCCCAGAGAGATAGATAACAAAAGCTATCACCGTTAGAATCAACAAAAACATCCTCAGTTCACCACTTTGCAAGATAATTTCATGGGACATATGAATAGGACTATAAATAACAGTATAAAGGAACAATGGTAAACCCAGTGCAAAGCTAATATCGAAAATATTACTTCCCAAAGCATTACTTACAGCATCGTCGTAATTCCCTTTTTTAGCATCACGCATGGATAAAATTGTATCGGGAACACTAGAAGCAGCAGAAGCCAAAACAATAGCCAGAAACATAATGGGAATTCCCATAGTATGACCCATTTGTTCAATGGAAAAAACCAATAACAAACAAGCTGCAGCAATAATAGTAGTAGACAAAACTAATAAAAACCAAGCATTGGATTTATTAATTTTCCTATCACTTAACACTAGAGACTTTAGATTAAAAGTAAAAAAGCTTCGAATAGCAGGCATTCTATCTACCTCCAAATGATATTCTTCAACAGCATCTCTGTCCTTTTTCTTCATGGTGCCTAAAGTATAGGCTGCATATATCACATATACTACCATCAATATCAAACCGTGCCCCCAATGCAAAGTATCACCACTAATCATGGTTATTAAAATAATCTCTGCTAAAATCAATGCTATTCCATCTCTCAATAAAACTTTACGCATCACCACAATGTTTTTAGCAACACCTGAGAAGATAACCACAAAGATAACAGCAGCAGGTATAATCATACCATTGAATATAGCACTCCCGGCAGTAGTTCCTATTCCTCCACTAAAACCATTTTCATCTCCCAGATAAAACAAAAAGAAAAAAGTGGTGAGCAATTCGGGCATAGAGCTAGCAATGGCATTAATAGTGGCTCCTTTTACCCCCTCCGACAAATGACGACCTAAATAACTAGCAGCTGCTTCAAAACCGTCACTTGCACGCCAAATGACTAAACAACTGATAATGACGTAAATTACTTGTAGAATAATATCCATAGCATATTTTAATAAGGCGAAACAAATATAATAAAAAGGAAAGAATTAAGGAAAATTTTTCTAGGTAATTCCCAATCCGCTTTTCAGGAAGAATTATCTAATGGGAATAATATCTATCTTTATCACCAAAATTATTCCTTTGACAAAAATAAGCTCCTATACCAAAGCCATTAGTCTTTATAGCAATGCTTCAATTATATACTTGAAGTTGTATTTGTATTTAAAGATAGAATATTCAAAGGATTTAGATTTTCCTGAGGAGTTGAAAAAGAACTATTTCTATCATTCCAGTTATTACAATAGAACCAAGCAATATATGCATGCCAATCATTTTTTTGGTGAATTGCTCACGAGTATTTTGGGGAGAAAGATGAGCAAAGAAGAAAGAAGGCTTTTTGCCAATCTAAGTTCCTGCGCTCCCATTTTTGATGATTTCTTTGAAAACAAAACCGATTTAGACCACATCAGAACACTACTTCATCACCCAGATAAAAACAGTGCTTTATCTCCTTCTGAAAAACTATCTGTCCATTTCTTAAATAATATTTTAAAGTCTGACATAAATCAAAAGGCTTTCTTACAAGCGGCTGACGATTTATTCTTGGCTCAATTAGAAAGCAAAAATCAAAAAGACCAATCCTTAAACCAAGAACAGCTTTTGGATATTAGCGATAGGAAAGGTGGTTTTTCTGGTCTTATGTACACCCTGTTTTTGCAGGAGTCTAGTGCAAAGGATTTCTCATCACTAGGTTATCAATTGGGTAGCTTTGGACAATTGATGGATGATGTGTTTGACCTATATGATGATCAAAAAGAAGGAATTAGAACCTATGTGAATCAATCGCAAAAAATAATTGATCTCCGATTTGTTTTAGAGGAGAAAGAAGAACAAATTTTAGGCTTGGCTTTTAAAGTAAGCTCCTCTCCTAGGTATTTCAAAAAGTTTAAACAAGTATTGGCCGTATTTACGAGTATCATAGAATTGGCCATTGAGCAATATGAGAAACTAGAACTAAAACAAGGTGTTTCACCAATTAATTGTCTAAGCATTGAGCGAAAAGCATGGATAATAGATATGGAAAAAGCCTCCAATATGAGGAAGCTTTTTTTTAAATCTGTTGGGAAGCTTGAAGCTTGAAGCGCGAAGCTCGAAGTTGGAAGCTTTAAAAATAATTATTTTACAGCTTTTTCCTTGCTCAGCCATGTGGCAACTACATCTATAATAATTCCAATCACCATTCCTGCACCCACTAGAATAACAGCACCCATGGGCTTACCATCTAACAAAGGAGTGATACCTAATCCCATACTAACAATGATACCAGCAATAGCACCTCTAATTACAGGATGTGGTCTACAGTTCCCCATAAAACCAATAAACATACCAATGAGCAATCTGTTATAAAATACAGAGCCGATAATGCCAGTAGTAGCTACAAAGCCTAATTCTCCAGCATCTGAAGACATTTTTGTTCCATAAGCGCAAAACGCACCTGCCAACGCACCTATGGCTGTTGCTATTAAAAATCTTTTTCCATGCATAGTTTTAATTTTTGATAAAGATAATATTTTGTTTTTAAAGAGAATCCATTTACTATAAAACAACAACAGAAAACATTAACCATCTCCACTATTAGCACCAAAAATAACCAGCGTATTTCATACTGATATTTAGACTACTAAAGTGATTTTACTTTTGGCATGACTTTTTCATTGAATACCAAAAAATGTTAAGTGGACCCGATTTTTCCTGTATTTTTTTATATTTGCCACTCATTAAAATGAAATTGAAATAAAATAGAAGAGAAAACTATGAAAAACCTAAAAAAAGTACTGATTTTATTATTTGTTGGATTGGTGAGCTTTAATTATGCTCAAGATATGAACGCTGCAGGAGAAGCTTTTAATAATGGTAACGAAGCCATTAAAGCTAAGAATTTTGCTGGTGCTGTTGGATTTTACGAATCAAGTTTAGACGAATGTAATATGATTGGTGCTGACGCTGCTGATCTGCAAGCTAATGTAGAAAAACAGCTAACAAAAGCATATTATTATAATGCCCAAATTCTTTATAAGAAAAAGAAATTTGACGCTTCTGTTGCTGAGTTCAATAAAGCCATTGAAGCTGCTGCAGTATCTAAAGATACAAAAACAGCTGGAAAAGCTAAAAACTTTATCCCTAAGGTATATGCCAGTCAAGGTTTATCCCTAGTTGGTGACAAAAAGTACGACGAGTCTTTAGTGATTTTCGAAAAAGCTTTAGGATCTAAAGCCGATTGTGTAAATGCTTATTACGGTATGGGACTTGCTTATAAAGAAAAAGACGATATTGATGCTGCAGTTGAAAGTTTCGATAATGCAGTTAAAAATGGAGCTGGAAATCCTAAAGCTGAAAAAACAGTAAATAAAGCCAAGTCAGCAGCTCAAAACATGTTAGAAGCCAATGCTGCTAAAGAATTACAAATTGAGCATACACAGCAAGCTATTGATTATTTAAACAAAGCCAACACTTATGGTACAGGCTCTGCAAACACTTATTATATGTTAGCTTTAGCCTATAACAAGCAAAGTAAATTTGACGATGCCATTAAAGCTGCCACTCAAGCTCTAGCTACAGAAGGTGTAGATGGAAACAGCGTTAATTTTGAGCTTGGTAAAGCTTACGAAGGAAAAGGCGATGCTGCCAATGCATGTACTTCTTATAAAAAAGTTACTGGTGGCCCAAATGTTAAAGCTGCCGAATTTCAAGTTAAAGAAGTTTTGAAGTGTAATTAATCGCAGATTAAAATATAATAAAAGCCGTTTCAATTCATTTGAAACGGCTTTTATCTTGTTATTTGGTTTTCATTTACCTCGAAAAAGTCATTTCAAGCTGATGATCAGAGTCGCCGGGCTCCAGTACCCGCTAGCGCAGAAACGCTTTCCATGCGCCCTACAATACTGTATTTCTGTATCTTAAGCATATGTTTTTAATTCAAGTATTTCCATTATTATATCCAATACAATAGGCCATTCAGCATCCGATAGTTATCGGATTTCTAGCTGAGCTAAACAAAGATAACAAAATAGTTTTGAGAAACTTACACACTCGGAAAACATACTGAGGCTAGGCTCAGCAGAACTTTCCGAGCGAGCTAGTTTACTAATAAAGGTGAATCTCTATATCTGAAGGTTCAAATTCAGTTTTGCTCCTAAAGCATTAAAAACTCTCATTACTGTTTCAAGAGTTACATTTCCTGTACTATTTTCAAGCCTGGAGATTTGTGCTTTTTTTACTCCTACTAATTCTCCTAATTGCTCTTGAGTTAGATTCCTTTTCTTTCTGGCAATTTTAATCATATCCCCAATCAATTCAAGCTTTAACTCAAATTCATATTCATCTCGTTCTACAGTCCCCTTTTTCCCAATTAAAAGGTCTTCTGCCTGGTCTAAAGTGTAACTTTTCATCTCTCCGTATTTTTAAAATATTCGCTTCTAATTTTATTTGCCTTATCAATTTCCTTTTTTTCGACTTTGCTCTTTTTCTTTACAATTCCATGAGTTGCAAAAACTAGCGTTTCCGTTTTATCATCTTTATCCCAAAATGCTAGAAGCCGATATTGAACCCCAGAATACAAGGTTCTAAACTCCCAAATCTCGTCAGTAAGTTTCTTAAAGAATTTTGGATCAGATTGTTGTTCTGCTCTTCTTATATTCTGTAATATCTTGTTTCTGGTTTTAAGATTTTGCGATTTAATAAATTCAAAAGCTTCCTCTAGTAATTTTGTTTCAAATCGTTTTACCATATTGTCTTGAAAGAAAAATAGACTACAAAGATACACAATGTTTCGTCTTATGTAAACTTTTTGTGTGTTATATTTTTACTAACCACGATAGTAACAAATTGTTTTGAGTATTATATCCACTCAGAAAACATACTAAGGCTACCCTCAGCAGAACTTTCCAAACGAGATAATCTACCTGGAAAAAGTCATTTCCAAAACAATATCAGTTTCCCCGGGTTCTAGTATCATTTCGGTTTCTGTTAGCTTTTTAATTGTGGTGCGGGCTGTTTTGTCATTCCAATCGGGTACCGTGATATCCAATGCTGTTTGGTTTTCTGCCCAAGCCCAAGTGGTGGTTTTGTAAAGCTCACCATTTTCTATTTTACGCCACTCTATGCTACCATCGGTTTTAAATTTCCATACATATTGCCAGGTGAGATAGGCATAGCCATGGCCATTTAAGTAATAGGTGTCAATATTCCATGTTTGGCATAGTAATTCTTCTTTTGTAGGAGGTGTTGGCTCTTCTTCCTCGTCTTTTTTACAGGCCGAAAAAAGCACTGCAAAAATGAATAATGTTAAAATTGATTTTTTCATTTTGTTTTTGATAAAATGAAGTCAGGTTGCGAATATTTCACAAAATATAATTCATTCGCGCCCTGACTATTAATTATTTAATCCGCTTTTATATGCTCCACTAACTCAAATTCCTGTCCATCTCTTAAAACTATTTTTACCAAGCCCATGCCTTTTTTTACATAAGTCTCTGCCAACTCCTCTTGCTGTGGTTTGCAGGTATAATGATAGACATCTTCAAGCAAGTTACCATTAATGTTTATGCTGTCTAATTTTATGGCATACCTCAAATCGAAGTAACTATTCGCTTCAGGACGACTTACATCAATACTAGTTGAAGGAGAAATAACAACATAGAAACCTTCTTTTACTCTACTAATAACAAAATCACCACTAAATATTTCTATTTGGTCAATATAATAACGCGAATATATGCCCATGCTCGCTCGACAGTACTTATTGCATTCATCTCCATTTGTTGGAGTATAAAGGTTTGAACTATTACCGTAATTACTTAATCGGACAAGTATTATTGAATCAGATGCAGTATGTTTAAAAAGCAAGGAGTCATATTCATTATATGGAAACCAAGATGACTCTTCAGCTGTTAATTTAGGACAATCAGGTTCCTTACAGTCATTACAAGAACTGATTATTAAAACCAATAGAATTAATGAGAGATAAAAAAACGCTTTTTTCATATTTTAGTTTTTAGTGCTTTACAATAAATTTTTCTCGAAATGCTATGCCATTATTATCAAATGCTTCTATATAATAAAAACCGTTTCGAACAAATGAAACGGTTTTTATAAATGATTATTTATTGATTATAACACTACAAACTTTTCCTGATAAACTTGATTATCTATTACTACCTCTGCAATATATAGTCCATTGCTTAGGGCAGAGATATCTATAGTAGTTCCTGAATGATAATTGGGTTCTATTTGGGCTGTTTTACCATATGCATCTCTAATTGTGATCTGATAGGATAAACCTGAACGATTACTAAACTCAAAATGCAATTGATTATTAGCTGGATTAGGGATAACTACAAAAACATTTTCACTATCAACGATACTGCTTTTGTCAATATTTTTAGCCTCCTCATTTGATGAAGTAAAACTTGAGTTATCCGGTAGGTCTTCCCATTCATATTGAATATAATTATTATCGGCAAACTGGGTTGATTTGCTATTTTGAGCCTTATCCCAACAATCGAATTCTTCTATTTTAGCTGAGAAACGCCCACCCGGAACAACATGAAAACCAGGAGTTAACTTAATCATCTCCCCTGCCACCAGGTTTAAATCACCATTTGAACTCACAACTCCATTATCCGTAAATGAATGAAAGGCTCGGAGATTTGCCGGGTTATTAACATTTCCATATGTGACTCCATCTTCCTGATATGGATAATCTTGTGAAGAAACAGAGTTTAACATATTTCTATATGGAATATATCCATAATCCCAACCATACCACCAATTGAGATAGTAATGGAATAGATTATATAAAAGCATATAGTCTAAACCAGGTGAGCTACCCCTACCTTGCTCAATCCAATCCTCACCATACTGTTCTGATACATAACTTCTAAACCTATTACCAGAAGCCCATCCATTCCCAGCCCTTCTATATATTTCACAATCACAGAAATCAAAATGGATATAATCATCTCCTCCCTCAGGCTTAAATTGATAAGGCCCACACCAAGGAGCTGTTTCTAACATTTCATGTATAACAGCTTCCGAATTTTCTTCTCCATTAAAACTTCCTGACAACCCAGTTCCATCATTTATATATTCAGTATTTGCATCATCATCTGGACCCTGAAACAGGATATAGGCTAATAAATACAAATATTGATGATTTTCATTATTTAGCAGGTCATTAATTCTTCCATCTGTATTAGTAAATGCTTGATCCCATGAATTTGCAATAGCTGCTAATGTAGAAGCATTCACTCTGTTGTAGTGATTACCAGCTGGAGCAAACATTGAAAATCCCCACCATAGCTCACTACCGTCACCATTCGTGCAATCATTTAGAAATGAGGTTGGAATAGTATGACCCGTTAACTTCCTAATCGCTTCACTGAAACCCCATCTAAAAAAATATACCCATGGGCCTCTGTTTACTAATTCTTGATTAGGATCAAAAATAGTCCAATAACTCGCCACATCAACAGCTGGCAATGGGTTTGGAAGAATTCTATTAAATAATATCTCCCAATATATCCCCTCTTCTTCATCCATATCATCAAAACTAAAATACGCAGGACCATTGCTTAAATCAACATTGCCAATATAGTCACCAATATTATTCACATTTGTTATGGCATTCTGTACAAAATTATATGGAAAGTTCTCTTCACCTGTCAATGTGTTATTAAAAGTAATATCGCCCCAAGGCATACACTTGATTACCATACCAAATCCCATAATCATTACAGCAGCTTGATCTTGACTCATTGCTTCAGCCTTCTTATGTTGAGAAGTATTTCCATCAAAATGAACATCACTAATATATGCAGGCAAACCAGGTGGCCTACTTTTAAAATCGTCTTCTTGATTCATACCAAAGTTTAAATGATTATAATCAGGTTCTGCTTCTCCGTTAACCAACTGAATATCACACCTCATAAAAAAACCATCTTTATAAGCCACATTTTTAAACCATGGATCATATGTTTCGCATAAGTCCAATCTTTCAAAAGCTTTTATTGCATAATACAATTCTGTCAAAGTCTGATCCCTTTCTAAAGACTGATTCCCTAATAGCTTATATTCTGTCGCAAGTACAGATAAATACCAACCTAATTTAATTGTTTGGTCTCCAACACTAACTTTTTCACTTTCCCAATGGTTTCTTGAACCAAATACAACACTGTTACCAGGACCTTCACCAGGTAAGACAAAATATTTTAATCGCTCTCTATAGAACCAATATTTCTCATGCAATTCAGAAGCCATAGAGGTATTAAAATTATTTTGAGTAAAAGATTGCATTGAAAAAACTAGAGTAAAAAATATAATAAGTTTATTCTTCAAATTCATATCTATATGTTTTGCCAGAATAAAAAGTATTTAAAACCAATTGATTTTCAGTTAGTTTTTCAAGGTTAAAAACAATTTTTTCTTGCTTAGAAAAAGGAAGAAAAGCAATGTTTTCGTAAATAATCATAGGCATACCACTTTCTGAAGTTGTGTTTGTTATTGATAACTTTTCATCATTTAAAAATGAATACCTCGATGAATAAACAAAGTGACGATCATAAGATTGGAAATACATGTAAAACAAGTAACTACCTCCATCTTGACCAACAACTAAATTTGTTAAACTCACAGAGTCATTAATTAAATATCCTGTCAAATCCTCACCACCAACACTAGCATACTTAATATTATAACTTCCTTTGATTAATTCTATTAAGTTCTCCTCTTTATCGCATGAATACATTGAAAGTATTAATAATGCCAAAGAATACATCAAAAGTTTAAAATACAATTTATTCATTATGTTTTATTTTTCTGAGAATTCCATCCTGTAGAGGTCTTCTCCAATTAATTGTTCAAATACTAGTTCCTGAGCAGTAAGCTTTTTTATCTCCACCTTATCCCATCCTAACTTCACTAATTTGAAATATGGAAAGGAAAAGTTTTCAAATTGTTTTAGAATATGAGATTTCGAATTGATAACATAAATCTCTATATTCTCCTTATTATCTATCCATCGCCATTCAATATTAAAAGTATATGGTTGAGCAAAATACACTATGGCAGTGGCTGTACCATCTTTATTAAACTTATAGTCGGTATCAAACATAGTTTCGTTTTCTACTCCATTTTTAATTTCTTTATCTAATTGCCATGTCCTACAAAGCAAATCATCCTTATTAACTTGTGGTTCCACTTCCTCTTCTTTTTTACAAGAGCTAAGTCCAATCAAAAGTGCGGCAAGCACAAATATTATATTTTTCATATCGTTTTTCTTTTTATTGGTTTTCAAGCTTTTCTTTTAAACTATCTATCTCCTTCTGCTGTTGAGCAATATCCTTTTGCTGTTGGATAATATAAAGAGTCAATTCCTCCACCTTCCTTAATAAGACATCATCCATTTCTCCAAGGTTGTATCCGTTTTCGGCAAACTCATTGGCGCTCATTACTTCTGGCAAATGCTTTTTGGTGTTTACGTAGTTTTCTAGCTCTGTTAATGGCATCAATGGGTAATCTTCCTCAAATACATAATCAGAACTTGGTACTGTTTCGGTTACTAGAATTTCTTTGGCATTTATGGAGCCGTTTACTGCTAATTTATGAGTGCCAGCATTTTCTGTTCCGATTCCAA